>JAICUM010000324.1 GCA_025935855.1 Pirellulales bacterium
GAAACGAAACGGCAACAATAGCGGAGCCACCGCGAGCGGCCGCGCCACCAGAATCAGCACCGCTCCGATCAATAGCCCCTGCGGCGCCACCTCGATCAACTGGCTCGGAAAGCTGAGCAGGCCTAGCACCACGAACATGACGATTTGAGAGAGCCATGCCGCCGCGTCATTGAATAGGCGAATGCCCCGCTGAAAGACTAAAGGGCTGTTCCCAAGAACGATCCCGGCCAGATAAACCGCTAAGAACCCGCTTCCGCCTAGGGCCACGGTCACCCCAAACGCCAGCAGCCCGAACCCCAATACGAGCACGGGGTACAGCCCCGCGGATTCCAGTTTGATGCGGTTGATGACTCGCACCGCGATGTATCCCATCCCGACACCGACGGCCGCGCCGACAACCATTTGAGAGACGAACAGCCGGAGCAGCCCAAATCCCAGTGGCAATCGGCCTGTGATCACTTCAATGCAGCCAACAGTCAGGAAGATGGCCATCGGGTCATTTGAACCGCTTTCAAGCTCCAGCATCGATTGCAGACGCTTTTGCAGCGAAACCCCGCCCGCCCGCAGGACCGCAAACACCGCCGCCGCGTCGGTCGAACCCACGATGCTCCCTAGCAACAACCCCTCAAGCAGCGGCACCTCAAGGATCCAGGTGGCCGCTAAACCGGTGATTAGCGCCGTCAGGAAGACGCCCGGGACGGCGAGCACCAGCGCCGGCTTCCAGACCTCCCGGACAGCGGCGATCGGCGTGCCCAAGCCGCCGTCAAAGAGAATGATCGCCAAGGCGAAAGTGCCGATCGCGTGGGCAAGCGAATAGTTCTCAAACTCAATCCCACCGATCCCTTCGGAGCCCGCCAACATTCCCAGGGCAAGAAACAACACCAAAACGGGCAGTCCGATTCGCGCCGACAGCTTGCTCGAAGCGATGCTCAGCACAAGCATCGTGCCCGTCAACAGGATGATCCAGTCGATCACAAACATAAAGCATCCCCAACACGTACGGCGGGCGCCCGCGATGTTCACTTATCCACGTTGCAGTTTAACGTGAGCCTCGATTCGCGCGATTCGCCTCCATAGCCGCCGGCCTCATTCTCACTTCCTGCGGACGTCAACTCGCGTGGCCTCTGTCAACTAGCGGCGACGCTTCCCTTTCCCGTCGGTGGTCGGCTCCGTCGAATACTCGCACTTTTGCCGCCTCGGCGCGCTCGATGCCGCCGGCGCCCCGATTGCTTACCTTCTTAATCGAAACTGCAAACCCCAAGGTCCTCTGCCGCGACGAGGCGCGGCCCACGCCAAAGGAGAAAGCAATGTCCTTCTATCCCACCGCGCCGGCGCCCACACCCTTTCGCGCCTTTCGGCCAGTCTCCCTCCTTTCAGGCGTTGGTCCAACCACGCGTGAATCGTCCGCACTCGGTAGCATCGCCTTAAGCCCGCGGCCCCTTCAAGAGACCTCAGAACCGTTGACGTTCCAAGAGGTGATTGTACCTCTCGACGGATCACCTCACGCAGAGCACGCGTTGCCGTGGGCCATTCAACTGGCGTCCTTGGCTGGCGCCCGCATCCGGCTCTTACACGTTCATCAACAAATGCAGCCCGCGTTTCGCGTTCGACGGCTCGATCTCTATCGACAATTTGATCGCCTCCTCCGGGAGCCCATGGAGGAGTACCTCGCCGGCGTCGTCCGCCGCCTGGCTCGCGCCGCCTCTGTCGGCGTAGCTTCAACGCTCGTCGACGCGCGCGAGGTAAACGCGGCCTTATCCGAACTGGTTGCATCCACCAACGACATCATGGTCATGGCCACACGCGGTCGAACAGTGTTCGGCCGCGCCCTCGCCGGCAATCGGCTCGACGCCATTCTGCAGCGCCGGCAGGCGCCGATTCTCTGCGTCCGCGGCTATTCTTGTCCGGTGGATCTGACGGCCCGTCCGTCGCTGCGCCACGCGCTCGTGCCGCTCGACGGCTCTTCGAAGAGCGCTGACATTCTGCGGCCCTTAACGACGCTCAGCAAATTGACTGGCGGCCGGCAGACGCTGCTTCGAGTCGTTCAATCGGCCGGAGCGGCCGCCTGCGGCCATGGAAGCTCCGGCCCAAAAGCGGGCGATGGCAAGGACAGTCCCCTCACGTGTCTGGAAAAACTCGCGAACGCCTGGCGGCATGAGCTGCCGCTCGTGCGGACGAGCGTCGTCTGGAGCGACGACTCGCCGGCTCGCGCGATGCTCGCAGAAGCAGAAGCGAAAGAGGTCGATTTCATCGCCATCGCGACACGCCCCCGTAGCCGGCTGAGTCGGCTACTCCGGCCTGGCATTTTCGATCGACTGATTCGGCGGGCTAAGGTCCCAATACTCGTCGTCAAGCAGACGGATCAAGGCATTGGCTCCGCGACGGATGTAGAGCCCGCATGTGATGCAGGAACTTGCTGACTGTTGCTGATGAAGCGCGGTCGTACCGAAGGATTTCGTGCGCTTATCAGCGAGGACGCAGCCATTTCGTTCGTTAGGCATTCAAGTTGCTCGCGTTGCTCGTCTGGGAACATAGGCCGGCCAGTTCGTGATGGGGAAATGAGATGCTTCAGCTCAAGCGCGTGTACGACGAACCCTCAAGCTCCGATGGTTTCAGAGTCCTCGTAGACAGACTGTGGCCCCGCGGTCTGACAAAGCAGCGCGCCGCCGTCGACCAGTGGCTCAAAGAACTCGCCCCCAGCGCCGAACTGCGTAAATGGTTCGCCCACGATCCAGCCAAATGGAAGGAGTTCCAAACCAAATACCAGCGCGAGCTCGCCGACAAGGGCGACCTGCTGAAGGACCTCAAGCGGCGATCCCGAGATGGCGCCGTGACGCTCCTCTACGGCGCTCGTGACGAAGAGCACAACGAAGCTGTGGTGCTTCAATCAATGCTAAAGCGCGGCAGGCGCCCATCAGCCTCGACTAAGCGTTCACCGTCTCAACGCAAAAAAAAGTAACGTGATCGGCGCCTCGTCGAAAAACGCTTGGCGCCAATCCGCCGATGTCGTTGCCTCACGCATGCACCAGCAGCGTGATCCGGTCCGGCAGACCCTGCCGACGGCAGCGCCTTTGGCGGTCACCTCGGTCATCAGAAGGTCAAGACTTCGCGCGGGACAAGGGCATGCACCGCCAAAAACAGATGGCACGGCGCATTCTGCCTAACGTGAACAACCCATGGGCTTTCTTCGGCCGACGCCCGCCAGGGCAGAACAATCAGGTCATAACCGCCTTTAGCAGCCAATTGAAGGAAATCGGGCGCGCTCGGCGCCGCTGCTGCAAGAAGCTCCACGGATCGCCCCAGCTTCGCCGCGCGCTCCACATCTTTAACAATCGCCTCGCCATCCGGAGATGCCGTCGATTCCAAAGACGGCGCCGCGGAAGCGTCCAACCTCACCCCCGGAGCCAGCATCGTCATCAGCCATTCGAACACATCGTGGCTCGCCGCCGAACCGTCGTGCGCCAACAGCACTTTTTGTACGCCAATGCCGGCTTCTCTTAAGTCCGCGGCAGTTTTAGCTCGCCGCTCCGCGGCCGTCGGAATACGGTTCCCTTCGTGCAAGTCGAACGTCAAGTCCCGATCCGCGCTGATAATGTGTACCGTCAGCCCTCGCGGCTCTCCATCGTGCAGGTTGATCCAATACAAGGCGATTTGATCGAGTTGTTCCTCAACCGTGTATTTGTTCGAGGCGCCGACCACAACTTCTTGCGCCGGCAAGTCCTTGGCCGTCTTAAGCATGGCGTGCAGGGCGTTGTTCGTGGGAACAACCAGCGGCAGCACCGGCTTCCCAAGCCGCTCCGCGTGATTCACCACGGCGGTTAGCAGCTGTTGGTCATAGGAGTCCAGCGGATCGTCCATCGAGTGCTCGGCGCCTCGCGGCGAAACTTTGGCAGTCATGACCACGACATCGGTAGTCTGCGGATCGGTGTCCACCAGCGCCTTATCCAACATGAACAGATTTTGAGGCGAGCGGATCGCCACAAGCTTCCGATAGGGCCGGCCCAGTCCCAACGTCTCTCCGGTCACTTCATGAATTGCCGATCGATTGAACTGCTCAAGATGCTCATGTTTTTCGGTGCGATTGTTTCGGCGATGGTACGCCTCCGTTATGACGAACACCGTAAGAAACGCCCCAGTGAAAGCCATCCCGCTCATCGTCGCGACCGGCTTCGTTAATAAATTGGCCAGCGCCGACAGCAGCACCACGACAAAAACCAGGCTCAAACCCACGGGGACCTCGACGCCGCGGATGCGCACGTTCAGTGGCACCATAAACTCTCGCGGGCTACGGTCAGTAAACCGCAACACGACCATCGACAACGTCTTGAAGACAAAGCTCCACACGACGCCGAAGGCGTACGCCTCGCCCAACAGAATCACGTCGCCCCGGCTCGCCACGATGGTAAATAGCTGCAGACCCGTAATCAGGTATAGCAGCCGGTAGTTGGTGCCCAGCCGCGGGTGCGGCCGGAGAAACCAGTCCGGCAGCACGCCGTCTTCGGCCACGCGGCTCAACACGCCATTGGATCCGACGATCGACGTGTTCACGGCTCCAGAGAGAATCAGAAACCCGACGATCACCACAAAAGCATTCAGCAACAATCGCAGCGGCACGGGGCCAGCCATTTGCATTGCCAAGCCGCCGATCCAATTGTCGTAATACACGCCCATTCGCTGATCGTCGGGAATCAACAGCATCGCTAAAAAGTTAAACGTCCCCGTCAGCAGCAGGCTGTACAGAAACACGAGAAACGCCGCCTTCTCGAAATTCTTCAGCTTCGGCGCTTCGACTTCCCGATAGACCTGCGCAAGCGTTTCCTCGCCACTCATCGCCAGAATCGAATGGCCGAATGCGATGATCACGCCGACCACCCCGATCAGGCTTAGCCAGTAATTCGGATGGCGTAGCGGTTCGGCGACGCTCGGATAGCGACCGATCCAGCCCAACGGATCTTCCTGCTCGCCGGTAATCGGGTTGATCTTGGGAGTCGCCTGACCCGACGCATCGATCTCCACCTTTTTGCTCAAATCGGGCTTCCACGTAGGCATCTCATTGACTGAACCGTGCGCCGTGAGCGTGACCACGCTCCACGTCAGCATGATCACGCCCATCACCGTCGTGGCGATCATGATCTTGAGCGCCTTGCCGCTCGACTCATGAATGCCCAACAAGTTCTGCCGCAAAAAATACAGAGTAACCGCGCAAGCGATGACCACCGAGCCCCAGGACTTGAGGGTCTGTCGGGTTGCCTCGTCCGTCTCGATCCCGAACAAACGAGCGGCTCCTTCCAACGAAAGACCGACGATGTATTGGCCAGCCGACACCCCGCTGATCGGCCCGGTCAACACGTAATCGAACAACAAGGCCGAAACAGAAAGTTTCGCCAAGAACCCGCCCAGGGCTTCCTTGACCACCCGGTAGACGCCGCCGCGAACGAACAGCGAGCAGCTCTCGATATACACCGACCGCATGCCGTAGCTGAACAACAGCACCGCCAGAATAAACCACGGCGCCGCCTTGCCAATCGTGCTCTCGACGATGGCGCCGATGTAATACACAGTGCTCGACATATCGCACAGCACGACCGCCGCCGTCCGCCAGAACGAAATGAACGTGAACATCACGCTGCTGACAATGACAATCTGCGCGGTGCGCTTTTTAGCTACAGTTGCAGAC
>JAICUM010000592.1 GCA_025935855.1 Pirellulales bacterium
AGGCGGCGAAACAATTACAATCGTGCGGACCACGCTAGCGCGCCTACGCAACCGTTGCAGCCCTCACCCGCACGGGGAGGCAAATGATAGCGAGCGGCTTCGAGCAGGAAAAGGGTAAGTTGTGTCTGAGGACGTTTTGCAGCCGGTGATTCGTGTCGTTACGTCAGAGCTTTTCGACGAGAATGCGTATCTGGTGGCGATCGAGGGCGGCGAGGAGTGCGTGATCGTCGATCCGGGGCTGGATGCTGATAGCATCATCGAGGCGGTTGAAAGCCAGGGGTGGCGGCCGGCGGCGATTCTGAACACGCACGGGCATGCGGACCACATCGCGGGGAATGAGGCGATGAAGGCGCGGTGGCCGGGATGCCCGCTGATTATTGGAAGCGAAGATGCAAGCAAGCTGCTGGATCCGGTGGGGAATTTGTCGGCGGGGTTTGGGGCGCCGGGGGTGAGTCCGCCGGCGGATCGTACGGTGCGCGAGGGGGACATTTTGGATTTGGCGGGCGTGCGGTGGACGGTGCTGGAGACGCCGGGGCACAGCCGGGGGCACGTGGTGTTCGTGGCGAAGGAGCTGTCGCCGATGATCGTGCTCGGGGGCGACGTGCTGTTCGCGGGGAGCATTGGGCGGAGTGATTTTCCGGATAGCGACCCGGCGGCGCTCGTGAAGTCGATACGGGAGAAGTTGTTTACGTTGCCGGATGAGAGTGTGGTGTTGCCGGGGCATGGACCGCCGACGACGGTGGGGAGGGAGAAGCGGTCGAATCCGTTTGTTCGCTAAGCCCTCACCCCCGGCCCCTCTCGATTGAGTCCTTTTTGGGTTCGCCCTCACCCCCCGCCCCTCTCCCGGAGTACCGGGAGAGGGGAGACAGAGATTTTGATGCGATATATCAATGAGTTGTTTACAGCGGCTGTGGGGGAGGCTTGGACGAACGCGCGGTTGTTGGCGGTGTATGAGGCGGCGGTCGAGCGGTTGCCGCTTGAAGAGGAAGCACGAACGGCGCTGCGGGACTTTGTGCGGTTTCAGTTGGTCGGTGAGCGGAGCCGGCGAACCGTGGCCGATTGGGAGCAGCTAAGTGATTTTCAGAGCCGGGCGAGCGCGTTTGAGGCGGGCGCTGACTTGGCGGTGTCGCGGCTGGCGGAGCAGATCCGACCGGTGGCTGATGCGGCGGGGGTGACGTTCGACGCGGTGGTGACGACGACCTCGACGGGCAATTTGATGCCGGGGTTGAGCTATCGCGTGGCGCAGCGCTTGGGCGGGTTGGTGCGGCGGGACAGTTTGACGATCGATTTGGGGAACGTCGGCTGCACGGGGAGCAGCAAGGCGCTGAACATCGCGCGGTCGCTTGATGCGTCGTATAAAAACATCCTGCTCGTGGCGCTGGAGTTGCCGACGACGCTCGTGGATACTCGCGGGACGGATTTTGATTTGTGGCAGGGGAACTGCACGTTTGGCGATGGGGCGGCGGCGCTGTGGATTTCGGACGACGTGGAGCAGGGAAGCACGGCGCTCGCGCTGGAGGAGATGCAGTATCGGCAGTTTTCGGACACGGGGCTGGGGCTGATTCGGTGGAAGTATCGCGATTACTATTCGTTCGAGCTGAAGGATCATAAGACGTTCGAGGCGGACGTGAAGCAGTTTGTCGCCGGGGCGCTGCGGGAGGCGGAGGGCGGGTGGAAGGAGGAGCCGCGGTGGGCGATTCATCCGGCGGGGATTGCCCTGTTGATGCGGTTGAGCCGGGAGCTGAAGATGCCGAAGGACGCGATTCAGCCCTCGGTGGCCCACTACCGCGAGCACTCGAATATGAGTAGCGTAAGCGTGCTGTTTGTGCTGAAGGAACTGGCGGCGGGAACGCCGGTGGGAGCGGCGATCAACCTGTTGACGATGGGCGCCGGATTTAACGTGGTGTATGGGCGTGTGCGGCGGATGAGATAACGGTGGCGCGAGGAGACGAGCGAGTGGATAAGGCGACGGTGCTAGAGAAGATGCGGACGTTTTTTGAGGAGAACGATGCGCCGCCCGAGGTGCTCGCAAACTTGGCGGACGCGAAGGCGACGAGCGTAATTCGCGAGAGCATCGAGGCGCTCGAGTTCTTGATGTATTTGGAGACAGAGCTTGGGGGAAAAATCGACGCGAATGCGCTGGGGCCGGCGCTGGCGAATATGACTTTTGGGGAGCTGGCGGATGAGATCTGCCGGCAGATGGGTGAGTAGGACCTTAGAGCTGGTGTCCAGAGATTCAACAATGGGCTCCGCTGCTGGTTTCCCAATAATTCGAAGCCGATACCCGGCGCGCACTGCTGGACGAGCCAGCAGTGGCACCCAAAGCGGATACTAGGAAGCCGCCACTATTTCAGTTCAGGCGTTTGGCTTCGGCGTCGTCGGCGAAGAGATGCCAGGCGCTGGGACGTAGACGCGGCTCGATGCGGTCGCCGGGAGAGAGGCCGCTGTCGGGGGCGAGGCGGAGGGCGTAGCGCTCGCCGGCGAGGCGGAAGTAGCCCATGGACTCGTGGCCCATTTGCTCGACGACTTCGAGCGTGACTTCGCCGAGCGACGGGCCGGGGGCGGCGGGGTCGAGGTCTTCGGGGCGGACGCCGAGCCAGGCGGGAAGCGCGGCGCCCGCACCGCTAAAGCGGTGCTCGCCATTGAGGGGCACGGCGCCTTGGGAGTGGTGGAAGACGTTTGCTTCCAGGCGGCCGCGGAGGAAGTTCATGGGGGGGCTGCCGATGAAGCCGGCGACGAATTTGTTCGCCGGGTTGCGGTAGATCGCCAGCGGCTTATCGGCTTGCTGGACGACGCCGAGGTCCATGATGACGATCCGCTCGCCGAGAGTCATCGCTTCGACCTGGTCGTGCGTGACATAGATCATCGTGGTCTTGAGCCGCTGGTGGCGCGCGGCAATTTCGGCCCGCATCTGCACGCGAAGCTTCGCGTCGAGATTCGAGAGGGGCTCGTCGAACAGAAACACCTGCGGGTGACGGACGATGGCGCGGCCGAGGGCGACGCGCTGGCGCTGGCCGCCGGAAAGCTC
>JAICUM010000288.1 GCA_025935855.1 Pirellulales bacterium
CTCAGCTTTTGCGAAACAATCGCCACGCTCGACGTC
This sequence comes from Pirellulales bacterium, assembly GCA_025935855.1. Lineage (GTDB taxonomy): Bacteria > Planctomycetota > Planctomycetia > Pirellulales > Lacipirellulaceae > Lacipirellula. The sequence goes on from JAICUM010000288.1 coordinate 37, forward strand.
GAACCGCGCGAGCTCCGCCACGACCGCACGATCACGTTCTTCAACGACTGGGAACGCTTCGACTGGCGTGAATCAACCGGCCCCTGCGACCTCCGCAGCGGGGTCATCTGCAGCCCGAACAACTTCGGCTACGACGAGCCGCTCGATCCCGACGGCGCCGGCGTCATGCGCATCACGGCCTTGGCGAACTACGACTACTGGCAGAGCCTCGACCCACAGGCGTACCACCTCGAAAAGCTCCGCTGGTACGACCGCATCACCGACTCCGCCGTCCGCTTCATCCCCGACTACCGCGGCCGTGTGACCGACACCGACATGTTCACCCCCAAAACCATTGTCCGCTTCACCGGCCACGACAATGGCGCCGTGTACGGCGCTCCGCAAAAGCAGCTCGACGGCCGCACGCATCTGGAAAATCTTTTTCTCTGCGGGACCGACCAAGGCTTCGTCGGCATCATAGGCGCCATCACCAGCGGCATCGCCATGGCGAACATGCACTGCCTAAAATAATCAGAAAGCCGCGACCGGTGGTCGCGGAATCAGCACCGCCATTCGTCGCCGCCGCGCACCAATGACGAGCCCAACATCGCCTCGCCGCCCGCGGTTTTCATTGCTGGCCCTCGTATTTACGATCACCACCATGGCCCTCGCCCTGGGCATTTGGTCTGTCCGCCGGCAAAACGTGCGGTTGCGCGAGCGCACCGAGACTCTCGAATCTGAAAACGCCAAGTATCGCAATGAGCTCGGGATTCTAGAAATCACCGATCCGAGCCAGATTCACGCCATCCGCCTTGAAAGAAAGACCGGCAGCGATGTGAGTCAGTATCGAGTGTATTTGCCGAAGGGAAGAGCCTATGAGTTGAAATACAGTTACGCGCCTATTCCAAAGACCGGGCTGCCCAAACCAACTGGCTCGATACACCTCAGTCCGGGGGAGAGCCTGATCGATTTCGCAATCGAGCCGCAGTACGATCACAAGACGGGCGAAACGACTTCCTCAGCGACGGCCGAGCTTAACATACGAGGCGAGGATCAATCGCATTCCGGAGCAACTATTGGCCTTTCCGAGCATCACAACGATTGGATTCGCAATAAAGAAACCGGCGGATTCTTCTATGAACGGAATGAAATTGGCCGCAAGTTCGAGCTATCTGCAGCCGACAAGCCGCTAGTCCTGTTTCGCATTCGCGCCAAAAAGTGCATCCCTCTCCAGCGAAATGCCAGCGGCAAGGCCACCAGCTACAGCGCTGAAGAAATTGCCGAGCCCTGCGACGGCTTCATGGCCTGGATTGAAGTAATTGATTGATTGCCTGCTAAGAGTGAGCCATGTCTTCCCGGCTCGGCACGCATAATGTCATGCTAGGCTCTTGCGCGGACCCTTGATATAGTGGGTTCAGGAGGAGAATCTCATGTCGATCGATGCTCAAGCGGAACTTTCCGAATCTGAATTGCTTCATCTGTTTCTCGAACGCCGGCTTGGCAAGGGTGAGAGAAAGGGTTCTCTCGACGAAGTCATGGCGGAGTATGCCAAGTGGCGTCAACAGATCGAGAAGGTCCGTCAGATGGTACGTGATGCGGAGCAGTCAAGTGCCCTCGATGGGTCGAGGCCTCTCACCGACCAACTCTTGGAAGAAATGATTTCCGGCGTCTATGCCGACCTCGCCAAAGAAGGCATTGTTGACTAGCCCTTTTCCATAAGCGAGACGCTGCGATGGCAGTTGCACGCTGGACTGACCAGGCGCGACGCGATCTTCGCTCGCTCGGTCTTTATGTGGGTCGAACGGAACATCGACCCGCAGTCGCGGCGAAAATCATGCGCGAGATTCGCGACCGGTGCGACCATTACGCTCGCAATCCACTCACTGGCACGAGCCGCGAAGAATTTGGCGAAGGTTGTCGCGTCTTTTCGCACCGTCGCTGGGTCATCCTATTCCGGACAATTCACGAAGGCATTGAGGTCCTCCGCATCTTCGATGGCAGTCAAGCTTACGAGACTTTAGCCTGAATAGCTCCGCTTAACGACATTCATGCCCCGCGATTTCCTTCAAAACGCCCGCGATCGCTACGACGTCATCGTCGTCGGCGCCGGCCTCGCCGGCCTCACCGCCGCGAACATCCTCGGCCGCGCCGGACGCAGCGTTCTCCTGCTCGAGCAGCACTACAAGCTCGGCGGCATGGCCACCTGGTTCAAACGCCCCGGCGGACACATCTTCGATATCTCGCTGCACGGCTTCCCCTACGGCATGGTCAAAAGCTGCCGCCGCTACTGGACCGCCGAAATCGCCGACTCGATCGTCCAGCTCAAGAACATCCGCTTCGACAATCCGATGTTCTCGATCACCACCACCTTCAACCGCGAGGACTTCACGAAGCTCCTCATCGACGATTTTCGCGTGGACGCCCAGGCCGTGAACGATTTCTTCGATACGGCCCGCGGCATGAACTTCTACGACGACCAGGGCACGACGACCCGCGAGCTGTTCGACCGCTTCTTCCCCGGCCGCGAGGACGTCATCCGCCTGCTCATGGAGCCGATTACCTACGCCAACGGCAGCACGCTCGAAGACCCGGCGATCAGCTACGGCATCGTCTTCTCGAACTTCATGTCCAAGGGCGTGTTCACCTTCCAAGGGGGCACGGACCGGCTGATTCATCTCATGGAGGAGGAGCTCAAACGTAACGGCGTCGATATCCGCATTAACGCCAACGTCGAACACATCGATTGTCGCGGCGGCCGCGTTCATTCCGTCACCGTCAACGGCCGCACGATCGCCGCCGGCGCCGTTCTCTCCAATTCCAACCTCAAGCAAACGATCTTCAACCTCGCCGGCGAAGAATACTTCGACAAAAAATTCATCGACGAAGCCCGCGCCGTCCGCCTGAACAACTCCAGCACGCAAGTCTACATGGCCCTCAAGCCGGATGAGCAAATCGACGAATCCACCGGCGACCTGCTCTTCAGCAGCACCGCGCCGCTCTTCCGCACCGAGCTGCTGCTCAGCCGCGACATCACCAGCCGCACCTATTCCTTCTACTATCCGCGCACCCGCCCGCAGGGCCGCCCGCGCTGCCTGATCGTCTCCAGCACCAACGCCCGCTACGAAGACTGGGCCGACCTGCCGGAGGACCAGTACGAAGCCAGCAAGCGCGACCTCTGCGAAACCACGCTCGACGCCCTCGACAAATACGTCCCGAACATCCGCCAGCGCGTCGATCACGTCGAAGCCTCCACCCCTCGCACGTTCCAGCACTACACCCAGCACCTCGCCGGCGCCAGCTTCGGCACGAAGTTCGAAGGTCTCGCCGTCAGCCGGGCCATCCCGCAGCAAGTGAAGGGCCTCTACCACGCCGGCAGCGTCGGGATCATCATGAGCGGCTGGCTCGGCGCGATGAACTACGGCGTCATCGTCGCCAACGAAGTGGACAACGCCCTTATGGCGACTGCGCGCTCGTAAACTGCCAATCAGCGGCTGATCATGGACCAAACGCCTTACTTCGAGCGACGCGTGCTTCAACAAAGGCCATATATTAAGCTGCAGTGGTGCGAACAAACGGTCCAGCAACCATCTCATACTGAAGTCCAGCCTGACGGCCGTATTAGACACTGGCGCTACATTCCAGAATTGCGTAAGCATTTAAGAGTCGTCACGCTGAGTGACGGAACGACCTTACACAACGCCTTTCCCGATAGAAATTTCACGCCGCCAACGCCATGAAGCTCGAATACTTCCCAGACACGGATACCCTCTACATTCAGCTCCGCGAAGCTGTAGGAGCCGACGCCCAAGAAGTCGCCGAAGATATCGTGCTGGATTTCGATAGCGCGGGTAAAGTGATCGGCATCGAAATCGAGCACGCCAGCCAGCGCATCAATTTACGGGACTTACACGTGACCGAGATCCCACCCGGCGTATCCGCAGCGCATGCATAAAGCACCCGACCGGTGGTCGCGGTCTTCGCATTATGTCTCTCGAAGCCATCAAAGCCGCCATCCCCCACCGCGAGCCCTTCTTGCTCCTCGACGAAATCGTCGAACAATCCGACACTCGCATTGTCTGCCAAAAAACCTTCACCGGCGAAGAATTCTGGTATCGCGGCCACTATCCCGGCTTCCCCATCACCCCCGGCGTCATCCTCTGCGAAGCCGCCATGCAAGCCGGCGCCGTACTCCTCTCAAAACACGTCGATCAGGCCGCCGACGCTGTCCCGGTCGCTACCCGCGCCAGCGACGTCCAGTTCAAGCAAATGGTCTTCCCAGGCGACACGATCACCGTCGAAGTCGAACTCACCGAACGCCTCGCCAACGCCTACTTCATGAAAGCCAAAATCACCACCCAAAACAAAACCGCCTGCCGTCTCACCTTCGCCTGCACCCTCGCGCCGAAAAACCACCCCAACGTATAGCCGCGACCCGCTAGGGGAGCGCGCCGGGGCTAAAGCGCTCCCCTACCGGGTCGCGGCTAAACAACACCCATGTCCAATTCGCGACAATCCGCCCAATCCGCGTTCATCCGCGTGCTATTCTGCCACCTTCCATGACCGACTTCCTCCAACTCGCCAATCGCCGCATCGCCCTCTTCGGCGTAGCCAATCGCAAGAGCGTCGCCTGGCACGTCGCGCAAGTCCTTAAAGAAGCCGGCGCCGAGGTGATTTACGTGGTGCGCTCGCCAGAACGCCAGGCCGCCGTCGCGAAGCTCGTCGGCAACGACCCGCTCTACGTCTGCGACGTCGAACACCAGGACCAAATCGACCGCCTTGCCGCACAGCTCGCCGCCGACTTCGACGGCCTCCACGGCCTCGTCCACTCGATCGCCTTCGCCGCCTACGACGAGCGCGGCGTTCGCCCCTTCCACGAAACCACCCGCGAGCAACTCCTGCGCACGTTCGACGTCTCCTGCTTCTCGCTCATCGCGCTGGCCAACGCCTTGAAAGACCAGCTCAAGCGCGACGCCTCCGTCGTCACCATCTCCATCTCCACCACCCGCATGGCCAGCGAGAACTACGGCTTCATGGCACCGGTGAAAGCCGCGCTCGATTCCAGCCTCGCCTTCCTCGCCAAGAGCTTCAGCCAGTTCTCCGAAGTCCGCTTCAATGCCGTCGCGCCCGGCCTCCTGAAAACGAGCGCCTCCGCCGGCATCCCCGGCTACGTCGATTCGTACCTCTTCGCCGAACGCGCCACGCTGCGAGGCAGGGCAGTGGCCACCGAAGAAGTCGCCAACGCGGTGGCCTTCCTTCTCAGCCCGCGCTCCAGCGGCATCAACGCCCAACGCCTCGTCATCGACGCCGGCATGGAAGTCAACTACTTCGACCATCGCCTAGTAAAACCCGCCGTCGACGCGCTCGGAAAATAGCCCGGCCATTCTGGCCGGACGCTCTTCGTCCAACTCCGCCGACAGGTCGACATTGCCACCGACCCAGAATGGGTCGGCTATCTAGCTAATCCAGCGTCTGCCGATAGCGCATCACGCCAATCGTCATCGCAACGAGCGTAAACGCCCCAATCGGCCACAACTCCGGCGCGATCTCCGCGAACCCGTTCCCCTTGATCAGAATCCCGCGCACGATCCGCAAAAAATGCGTTAGCGGCAATCCCTCGCCCAGCAGCTGCGCCCACCCCGGCATGCCGCGAAACGGAAACATAAACCCCGACAGCAAAATCGACGGCAAAAAGAAAAAGAACGCCAACTGCACCGCCTGCAATTGGTTCTCCGCCACCGTCGAAAACATAATGCCCATCGCCAGGTTCGCCACGATGAACGCCAGCGCCGCCGCCAGCATCAGCGGAATGCTACCGTCCATCGGCACGTGAAACAGCGCCTTCGCCGCCACCATGATCAGCGCCACCTGGATGTAACCCACCACGATGTACGGCACGATTTTCCCGGCCAGTACCTCCAGCGGCCGCGTCGGCATCGACAGCAAATTCTCCATCGTCCCGCGCTCGCGCTCCCGCGTGATCGCCAGCCCCGTGATGATTACCATCGTCATCGTCAGCACTACGCCCATCAGCCCGGGCACGATGTTGTACTGCGTGATCGCCTCGGGGTTGTAGCGGGCGTGAACTCGAAGATCGATCGGCCCGTCCGTCCCATTCAGCCATGCCAGCGGACCTTTGAGATCGTTCGCCAGCGCCGTGTTCACCAGCGCTCGAATGGCCCCGACCGCGTTGCTGCCAACCGCCGGATCCGTCGCATCCGCCTCCAGGAGCACCGCCGGCCGATCCCCGCGCACCAGGTCCCGGCTAAAGTTCTCGGGGATGCTCACCACGAACAGCGCGTCGCCGCGGGCCAGCGCTTCATCCGCTTCCGCCTCGTTGGCGTATTGCTTCGTGAATTTAAAGTAGCTGCTGTTCTTGA
>JAICUM010000309.1 GCA_025935855.1 Pirellulales bacterium
CGGCCGTCCCCTTGCTGATGCTGGCCTTCGCGGCCGCGAATTTCGTGGCGACGATTTTTCTCGTCTGGACGCCGACGTTCCTGTACGAGAAGTTTGGCTTCACGCTGACCAGGGCAGGGCTCGCCGGCGCGTTGTTCATCCACCTGTCGAGCGCGGTGAGCGTTCCCATCGCGGGCGGCCTGGCTGATTTGTTGTCGCGATCTTTTCCCGCCGGCCGCATGGCCGTGCAGCTCTTGGGAGTGGTGGTCGGCTCGATGTTCGTTTATGCGGTCGGCGAGGCTTCCGAGGTGAATATGCTCTTGCTGGCCATGGCCGGTTTTGGATTCTGCAAGGGGTTCTACGACTCCGGCATTTTCGCGGCGCTGTACGACCATGTCGAACCTCGGGCACGCGGCAGCGCCGCCGGGCTGATGAACACCATCGGCTGGGCCGGCGGAGCGCTTGGTCCGTTGTACGTCGGATGGATGTCGGAGCACGGCGGGCGTTCGACCGAGATGGAAAACATGAGCCTCGCCATCTCCTGGAGCGGCGCCGTGTATTTGATCGCGGCGATTCTGATTGGGGCGGCTATCTTGTGTTCGCGCCGGCAACCATGTCAATCGGCTTCCACCCAAGGCAAATAGCTGCCGTGCCGGGAAGTCAGGGGCAGCATGTGCAGCGTCGTGCGTCGTTAGTTTTGTCCTTTTTGGGCTCATGTGGGTCGATGAACAATGGGGGGGCGCCGTCCCAAAACTGTTGGTTGGCCGTGCGAATGCTTTGCGTGGCAAGGGGTTAGGCAGCGTGAGTTTTGGGACTGCCCAGGCAACGAGCCGGGGCAGACGATTGTGGTTTTGGTTGTGTAACTCATGGCTGTGCTTGAAGTTGTCTGCGACTGGGAAATGGGGAGGGCGGATTTGGGCTTTGGGGACGTAAGTGCGAGAGCCGAGGGGGGAATGCCGAATGACGAATGGCCATGCGCTTGTGAATGCTGGATGAGATGGAAAGGCTGTGACCTCATAGTGGACAGGAGTATATATTAGCGCGCGGCTAAAAGCAACTCGGCGCGCATTATTTTTCGCGGCAGCGTGCTTTGGCTGCTCCGTACGGGACGACCAACCGCACGAACGGGTAGCCGGTATAGAACGGGGCGCGCGACCCTCGCGGGGAATGGTTCGCGAGCCAAAGCGTGTGCAATACCATCTCGTCGATGGCAAGGGCGATTAGCGGCAGTAGGTAGAGAAGTCGGAGAGACGCGAGAAGTGCGCCGCAGCCGGAACGGCGGGACTTGTCGTGCTCGTCTTGTCGGGAATCAGATGGCAGGCACGTAGTATAGCGCTTGGCGAAAGGAATCGCCGGCTATGTTCAGGCGGCGGCGATTGAGAGTGTACCCACGGCGCCCTAGCAAGATGCTCATGGCTAGCGGCGTCTCACACCGCCTCTCCAAGCCGCTTCAGGCCGGTCTTGGCGTATAAACTAATGGCCTCTGGATCTTCTCGCAATGAGGCCCTGAACATGGGCAACGCTCGTGGATCGTCCAACACCATCAGTCCAGCCATTGCCCACATGCGCGTTCCCAATCGCTCTGCACGAGCAACGGCGAGGTACTCGTCCCCAAGTAAATCCCAGTCGGGATCGTAGATTCCTTCAAACACCTGCCGCAGACCCCGCATGGTCTCACCAGGATCGCCGTAGCAGGCGCGCTCTAAAATGAGTCGAACTGCCGGGCGAAGCTTCCGTAACCGAGCCACGTCCGCAAGGCCGAGTAGGCGATAAGCGACATTTAACCAAAAGGACTCGTCATTCCAGTGAGGATCGGGCTCGTCCGGCAATGGTTCGATCGCGGCAATGGCAGCCAGCACTTCGGATCCGAGGCAGATGACATTGCCTCAGCGATAGCGTCAATGGTCTTCGCTGGTCCTTCGATCCGTGTCATATGGGCATGCAATCGCTAGTTATCTCATCCAACTGCATAGATAACGATCATGGTTGAGGGAGTACCTTCGGGAAGATTTAGGTACGGAAGATATCCTCGAGGCGCGGCGAGTGGCTCTGAGCGGACGTCGCATGTGCTCGATGCTTGAACGATTCAATGTCGCCGCTGACGCGGCTTTTCGTTTTATCATGGGCATGGGGTCCATGGGTTGACACCCACGGCTAGGCGCTGCCGCCGCTTGGCGGCTGTCCGCGGCACCGTCCAAAGAAGTCGTTTACTGGCTGAGACCTACGACGGCCGAGTGCCCTCAGGCCAACTCCCAGATTCCTCGCGGCACGTCTTCGGAGGGACGTAATACACCGTCTCGGCGTAGTATGTCGCCGGCCCAACGAAGTTCGTATTGCCATTCAAACAGTAAATCGCCGGCAGCACGGATTTCTGGCTCATGCCGTTCCCATACCCGGCGAGAAATCTCCAAGATCGTTCGCGGCCATCCATTTGTTGGAGTGCCTGGACGATCCAGTCTGTCATGATCTCTCGGCCGCGTGCCATATGGCGCCTCTGAGGGTTCGTTGGAACTTGCCATTCTCCTCTAACCAGCATGACTAGTCGAGATTCAGTGGGCGCGATGTTTCGCGACGTTGGCCTGAAGGCGTGCTTGGCGGGCCGTGGGTGAAAAAGGGCGTAGTTTTAACCGATTGATGCGGACGCCCCCCTCCCCATCCCGCCCCTCAAGGGGGAGGGGGCCGGAAGGATGGTCAATTGAGTGAGTGCGCGCGCTCCCCTTCGGCGTACCTTTGGGTCGCGGCTAAACGGGAGGCGTGTGGCGTGGGAGGGAGCGTGTAGCCGTTTTTCCTGGCAGGATGCCAGTGGCGCCCGTGCGAAGAGCGCGACCGGCGGTCGCGGCTTTATGGTTGAAGGGGCTAGTTGGTCGTGCTCGGTGAATCTTCGGCGCGGAAGGGTTCGGCGGGGAGGTTGGATCCGCTCCAGAGGTCGGCTTCGTTGAAATCTTTCCAGGCGAAGCGGACGGCGACGGGGGCTTTGACGTGGGGGCCGGAGACGACCACGGTGTTGGCGGCGGTGATTTTTGCGTCGGCGTCAACGAATTTGTGGTCGCGGCCGGCGAGGGTGAATCCCTTTGGCGCCTGGCCTTTGGACTTCAGGCCTTGGCCGACTTGGTCGAAGGTGAGCGTGGCGGCGCCGGCGTTGAACTTTGCTTCGGCGAGCGTTGGTCCGCGAAATTCGACGGGCTCACCGTAGGCAAGTGCGCGGGCGGCCAGGGCGAGGCGCTGGCCGATAGGGGCCTTGTTCTTGGGGTGAATGTCGGCGGCATCGCCGACGTCGGTGGTGACGACGGTCGCGACGTTGGAGATTTTTTTGGCGACCGCCATTTGGGCTGCGCGAATTTCCGTGAAACCTTCGAGCTTGCCGAAGGGCGCGAGTTGCACGACGAGGAAAGGGAAATCGCCCTGGCCCCAGAGGGTGCGCCAATCGTGGATGAGGAGCTCGAGGACGCGCTCGTAATCGCCGGCGCGCGAGGCGTTGTTTTCGCCCTGATACCAGAGGACGCCGCGGAGGGCGTAAGGGGCGAGGGGCTTGAGCATGCCGTCGTAGAGTCCGCCGGCGCCGCCGCCAGTATTGTTGTGGGCTTTCATCCAGGCTTCGAAGCGGGAGGCAATCTGCGGCTCGGACGCGAGAGTGTCGCGGCTCATCCAGGCTTCGGCGTTCGTGCCGCCGTAGTTCGTGCTGATCAAGCCCACGGGCACGTTAAGATGCTTCTGAAGTTCGCGTCCAAAAAAATAGCCGACGGCGGTGAAGCTGCCGGCGGTTTCCGGCGCGGCGGCGAGCCATTTGTTTTGCAGCTTGCGTTCGGCTTCGCCCGCGCCCCACCGCGGCGAGGTGAAGCAGCGAAGATTGGGGTTGGCGCTGGCGGCAATCGCTTCCGGCGCGCCGGCTGCGTCCTTGAGCTCGAATTGCATGTTCGACTGGCCGCCGCAGATCCAGACTTCGCCGACTAGCAGGTTCTTAAGCGTGATCGCGTTGGCGCCGGCGATCGTCATTTCGTAGGGGCCGCCGGCTTTGACGGGATCGAGTTCGACGCGCCAGCGGCCGTTTTGGGCGGTCGCGCGTTTTTCTTGGCCGGCCATGCGGACAGTCACTTGTTCGCCGTCGCCCGCTTTGCCCCAGACGGGAATTTTCCTTCCCTGCTGCAGGACGGCGTTGTCCGCGAAGAGGGCGCCGGGGGCGACGTCGGCGTGCGCGTGTGGGCAGGCTAAGAGTGCGCACGCGGCGATGGCGAAGAGGGTGGAACGATTCATGATTGAAGTGAGTCCTCGGAAGGGTGCGGTAGCAAGCGTAAGGCTGACTGCGTGGCGGTGCAACCAGTTTGTGGGGATTTAGGGCAAGGGGGGATTGGCGGCGTGGTGATCGAGGACCGCGACCAGCGGTCGTGGGTTTGTGGGGCGATCGTGCTGGGCGGGGCGGCTCTAACGCGCTCCCCTGCGGCGGACCTTCGGGTCGCGGCTAACCGGGGGGAATGGTTTAGTCCGTAGCGCGGATTATTGACGCGAGCGGCATGGCCGCGGGCGGTGGGGAGCGCTTACACTCGTTGTGTGTCCCACGATCATCACCACCACGCCGGCCATTACAACAAGGCGTTCGCCATTGGCGTGGGGCTGAACCTGGCGTATGTGGCAATGGAAGCGGGGTTCGGTTTGAAGGCCGACTCGCTGGCGCTGCTGGCGGATGCGGGGCATAATCTGAGCGACGTGCTGGGGCTGGGCGTTTCGTGGGCCGCGCATTTTGTGTCGCAATCGCCGCCGACGCATCGGCGGACGTATGGGTGGCGCAGCACGTCGATTTTGGCGGCGCTGGTCAACGCGCTGTTGCTGGTGGCGGCGGTGGGCGGGATTACGTGGGAGGCGCTACGGCGCCTGTTCTACCCAGAGCCAGCAGCGGGCTTGACCATGGTGTGGGTCGCGCTAGCCGGGGTGATCGTCAACGGAGTGACGGCGTGGCTGTTTCATGCGGGGCGCGAGCATGACCTGAACATCAAGGGCGCCTTTTTGCACATGGCGGCGGATGCGGGCGTGTCGCTGGGCGTGGTGCTCGCCGGACTTGCGATCCAGGCGACGGGGTACTTATGGATCGATCCGGCGGTGAGCCTGGCGGTCGCGGCGGTGATCTTCGCGAGCACGTGGGGGTTGCTCAAGAGCTCGATCAATCTTTCGTTGCACGCGGTGCCGGAGGGGATCGACTTTCATGAAGTGAGGGATTGGCTGGGAATTCTGCCCGGAGTCGTGGAGGTACACGATCTGCACATCTGGGCGATGAGCACGACGGAGGTGGCGCTCACGGCCCATCTGGTGAAGCCGTCCGCGGGAAACGAGGACGCGCTGTTTGCTCGTGCGTCGGCTGAATTGCACGCGCGGTTTGGGATCGATCACGTGACACTGCAAATCGAGCGCGGCGGCGCGGAGGCGACTTGCCATCAGGCGCCGGAGAATGTGGTTTGATTCGTTGGGCTCGATGGCGTTGGGTTGGGTTCAGCCTTCAGGCCGCTGTAAGGCCTGTCTTTAGTGACCAGCACGGATCGTGGCGACGCTCACGAGCAGAACTAGCCCCATGACGATCGAACTTGGCTCGGGGATGCGGGTTTCCTTGAGGCCGGCCGGGTATTGCGAGCCTTCGAGCAACGCGGTCCATAGGTCTCCGGACGAGCCGACGGGGTTGCCGGCGTTTTGCCAATATTCCAGCGAGTACTGAGGCCAGGCGCCGTCGTTGCCGTTCATCACGAACCAGGTCATCGCGACGATGTTGTGATGTCCGGCGCCGAGGTTCCAAGTGTTCACGTCGGCCATGGCGCCGCGGATGAAATCGGTGGTGACCTGTTCGTTCGCGGCGAAATTGCCCGAAGGCTCGGTCGCGCGGTTCCATTCGGTGAGATAGACTGATGCGTTCGGCAGGCCGGCGGCGTCGATGACGGCGAGTTGCGAGGTGTAATCGTCGTGGAATTCGGCGACGGCAGTCGCGGC
>JAICUM010000070.1 GCA_025935855.1 Pirellulales bacterium
GTTATTGAAGTGTCATACGGAGCTTCGCAGCTGAGAAGGAGTTCGGCAGCGCCTTCCAAGCACTCCATTGCCCCCCCAGCCTCCGGACTCCAGTCTCCAGCCTCACTCGACGTTCTGGATTTGCTCTCGAATTCGCTCCAACGCGGTTTTGATGGCGACGACTTCATGCGAAATCTCCGCGTCGTTGGCCTTCGAGCCAATGGTGTTCGTCTCGCGCCCCATCTCCTGACATATAAACTCTAGCTTACGGCCGGCGCTTTCGGCGGATTGTAGGGCTTGGGTGAATTGGGCCAGGTGGCTACGGAGCCGCACGATTTCCTCGGAAATATCGCTCCGGTCCGCGAACACGCAGATTTCACGCACCAAGTCGATCGGCTCGATCGAAACGTTGAACTTCGCCAGCGCCTCGCCCACGCGGTCCTGCAATCGCTGACGGTATCCTTCCACGATCTGCGGCGCCCGGGCAGCGATATTCTTGAGGCTGGCCTCGACCGTCTCGCACTGTGACGCTAGATCCGCGGCAAGCGCTTCGCCCTCGGCCAACCGCATGGCAGTCATCGATTCAAGCGCCTCGCGCAACGTCGGTTCCAGGAGCGGCCAGACGTCGTCGGGGTCGTGAGCCTCGACCGACAGCTCTTCAATCACCCCAGGCAGCGACGCGAGCGGTTCGATTCGCAGCTCTTCGTTGAAGTGCCGCTGGGCGGCCAGCTTTTGAAGCTGGTCGATGTAGTTCCCCAGCACGTCGAGATTGACGCGGTAGTCCTCCGCCGGGCTCAAGTGGCGAATGCGGATGTTGACATTCACCGTGCCGCGGCGGACGAACTGCCGCACCACCGCCTCGATCCGTGAATCCAGCGCCGCGTACCCTTCAGTGCTCCGCAGGTTCAGCTTCAAGTGCCGGTTGTTGATGGTCCGCACTTCGGCGCTTAGCGAATGGTTCTCACGCTCGTGGCGTGCATCGCCGAAACCGGTCATGCTCAACAGCGGCATGGAGTCAGACTGTAGGCTGGAGACTGGAGGCAGTAGGAAAAGCAACTAGCCGCGGGTCAACGACCCAGCGGGGCGCTACTTCTGTTCGGCCGGGGCCGGAGAGTTCGCCGCGTTGTTCGAACCGGTGGTGGCCGGGCCGTTCGGCGCTGAACCCGGACCGGCTGGCGGCGCGCCCGCGTTGGCAGGCTCGTGCACCTTGCCCGGCGCTGCGGCCGTCGAAGCCGACTTATCATTCGCGGCGTCCTTCACGGGAGCCATCGTCTCTTCGGTCGCAATCCCCTGCCGATTCCCGAGATTGATCGCCGAGCTATAGCCGGCTGAGCCCCACTTCGCAGCGCCCACGCAGAGGACAATCCAAATGGCGGCCGCGCCAATGGTGATGCGGGTGAAGATGTCACCCGCCTTTGCGCCAAAGGCGCTCGATCCCCCCATGCCGCCCAGCGCGCCCGCGAGGCCGCCGCCCCGTCCGCGCTGCACCAGGACCAGAAGGATCATGAAAATGGCCATCAGCGTCAGCACGATGCCTAGCAGGCCATGAATAAGGTCGCCAAGAATGAGCATGGGTATGGGAGCGAGTGATGGTTATGAGTCAGGGGTGGCATGGCCACTGCTCTGAGTGGCCATGTTTGCGATTGCATCCAGTAAGCATGCCCATGCAAAGCCGTGGGCAAGGCACACTTGATTATTCAGGTTCCGCCGGCCGGCCGCTTCGTGTCGTCCGGCGCCAGCAGCGTTCCGGCAGCCGCAATGGCCAGGAAGTCATCAGCCTTCAGGCTGGCGCCGCCGACCAGGGCTCCGTCCACGTTAGCCTGGCCCAAGAGCTCGGCCGCATTGTCCGGCTTCACGCTGCCGCCGTACAGGATGCGAACCCGTTCAGCCGTCTCGGCATTGTAGCGGCTTGCAATAAGCTTGCGAAGGTCGGCGTGGACCTCCTCAGCCTGCTGCGGCGTGGCCACTTTTCCCGTGCCAATGGCCCACACCGGCTCGTAGGCGATGACCGTGGCGGCCATTAATTCCTCAGAAAGCCCCGCCAGCGAACCCTCAGACTGGCGGCGAATGACCTCCGCCGTCTTCCCCGCCTCACGCTCGGCCAGGAGCTCGCCGACGCACACAATGGGCGTCAACCCCGCGGCATGGGCTGCCAGAGTCTTTTTGTTGACCATCTCGTCGGTCTCGCCCATCAGATGCCGGCGCTCACTGTGCCCCAGGATGACAAACGTCGCTCCGCAGTCGAGCAGCATCGCGGCCGAAACTTCCCCCGTGAAGGCGCCGTTTTTTTCCCAATACATGTTCTGAGCGCCGCACATCACGGTGCCGCCCGCCAACACGGAACTGACCGTCTTCAAGTAACACAACGGCGGGCAGACCAAGAGATCCACCGCCCCATACCCCGGTGACTGCTCAGAAATCGACCGCGCCAGCGCCGTCGCACCGGCGCCATCGGTGTTCATCTTCCAATTACCCGCAATCAACGGCTTACGCATTCGCTACTCCAAGATTCTCAAGCTTCTTCACAGAAGGTCGCAAAGCAACAACAAACATCGTTTAGCCGCGACCCGCTAGGGGAGCGCTCCCTAGCGGGTCGCGGCTAAACATTCTCGTCATTTTAATCCGACCAACGTCTAACTCCTTCTTCTCCCTGTCTCCCTTCCTCCTTCTTTGCGCCCTTTGCGACCTTTTGTAAAGGCATTCGTCAGTTCGAAAGTTGCTTCCCAACCGCTTCAGCGACTTTACGAATTTGCTCCATGAGCTCCGCATACTGCTTCGGCAGCAGCGCCTGTGGGCCGTCGGACATGGCCTCCTCCGGCTTGTCGTGAACTTCAATGTGTACGCCGTCCGCCCCCGCCGCGACGCCAGCCAGCGCGCATGCCGGTATCAACTCCGGTCGCCCAGTCGCGTGGCTCGGGTCAACGATAACCGGCAGATGCGACAGCTTGTGAATCTGCGGCACCGCAGCGACGTCGAACGTGTTCCGAGTCGCCGGGTCGAATCCCTTCACGCCGCGCTCGCACAGCACGACGTTCGAGTTGCCCTGCGCCATCACGTACTCAACGCTCATCAGCCAGTCTTGAATCGTTGCGCTCATCCCGCGCTTCAGCAGCACCGGCTTGTTCGTGCGGCCGACTTCCGTAAGCAGCACGAAGTTCTGCATGTTGCGGGCGCCCAGCTGCAACATGTCGGCGTACTCGCAGACCTGTTCCACATGTCGCGGATCGACCACCTCTGTCACCACCGGCATGCCGTGCCGATCGCCCACCTCGCGCAAAATTTTCAGCCCCTCGGCGCCAAGCCCCTGGAACGAATACGGACTCGTGCGCGGCTTGAACGCCCCACCGCGAAGTATGTTCGCCCCCGCCTTGCGAACCGCCGCGGCAATCGCTTCCATCCGCTCCGGCGCCTCAACCGCGCACGGCCCGGCAATCATCCCCAGGTGGCCGCCGCCGATTTTCACCTGGCCCACTTGCACCACCGTCGGCTTCGGATGAGCCGTCCGGCTGGCCAGCTTGTAAGGAGCCATCACCGGCACCACCTCGGCCACGCCGGAGATCGCCCCCAGCGGCGCCGACTGCAGCTTGGCCTCGTCGCCAATCACCCCGATGACCGTCCGGTACGTCCCGCGGCTAATCGAGGGCTGCAAGCCAAGCTGCTCCACCTTCTGGGCCACGTGCTGAATTTGCTCGTCGGTAACAGACTCTTGAAGAATAATGATCACGGCAGTGAAAAAGACCAAACGTTGAAGCGAGGTTGAAAAGCGGAAAGTTTCGTACGACAGCTGGAATGCAACTCCCACCACTAGCCGGAGGGCCACGCCCTCCCGGAACGGCGCCACCCACCCGGACCGCGTGGCGGTCCGGCTAGCGCCAACCCCATCGAAATCGTTGCGCTGTAAGGTGGTTAAAAGCAGCTTCCAGACAAGCTTCTTAGCCTACCGCGAACAGCCCCGCCGCTCTAGCCGTGAAGTTCACGCCGCAGGCCGGCAATTTCCTCGCGAAGGGCCCTCAGAGCCGCCGCATCGATGGCCGGCGGCGCCGCCGGCGCTTTTTGCGGCTTGATCAGCAACGTCGCCAGCGTCGCGGTCACGTAGCCGAAAATCGTGAACGCATACACGGCCAGGAAAAAGCACAGCACCCGCCCCTCCGCGGACTGCGGCCAATAGTCCGAGCCACAGGTAGTCATCAACATGGCCGTGAACCACAGCGCGTCCCCAAAGCTGTTGAGGCCCCGCTCACCGGCCGGCGCGCGCTCAAACGCATACATGCCCGCGCTGCCTAGCAATGTCACCAACCCCGTCAGCATCATCACGTAGCCGAAGGCAAACTGGCCCATCGTCCGCTGAATTGAGCGCAGCCCGCGATTGAACGCCGCGAACACCCGGGCGAGCGTCAGCCCGCGCACGGCCCGACCGCCCTTCAGCAGCATCGCCACGCGTCCCACGCGAAGGACGCGCAGCGCCGGCAGCGCGAGCGCCAAGAGCGTGATCCAGCTCTTGCGAAAGAATCGCATTTTGCGCGGCGCGACGATAAACCGAAAAACAAACTCGGCGATGAACACAACCCAGATAATCGTCGTCAGCGTGCTGAGCGCCGGACCCAATCCCCAAATCAAATCCGCGACCAACAGCGCCGACCACCCGAGGCTCAGCACGAACATCGGCGTTTCCAGCCGATCCTCGATTTCGCAAAGAACCTGGTTTTGTTCGTGCTTCTGGGCGGAGGTCAACATGCTCGCGCCTTCCCCCACGTTGTCTGATTCTGGAAGTCGATTAGGAGGGAAGCGTCAGCAGCACTTGGCCGCCCGATTCTTCGAGGCGATAAATCCCAATCGGCTTCTCGGCCGGACCTGCCTGGACCGAACCGTTCTTCACGCAGAACTGCGACCCGTGCCACGGACAGGTCACGGTGCAGCCAGTCAGAATCCCGCCGGCCAGCGACCCGCCCTTGTGCGTGCAGTGGTCGTCGAACGCCGCGTATCCCTCGCCCGTTCTGGCGAGCACGAGGCGGCGGTCCTTGTTACCGACGCGGATCAGCATCATCTGTCCTGCCTGCAGTTCGTTCGCGCCGTCGATGGCCACCGCCTCGCCGGGGCGACCCTCGATTTCCAACTCGCGCCATTTTCCGGCATTCGCATAGCGGTGATCGACGCCAATCTGATTGCGATACACGAGCGTACCGCCGAGGAAGCCGCCGTAGGTCACAATGCACAACCCCAGCACTTCGAGAATGATCGCGACCACCTGCGGCTTCAGCGATGACCAGTCACGAAAGGCCCACCCAATCGCCACCAGCACCAGCGCCGTGACGTTCACCACCATGTGCTGAAGCGCCCGCTGCTTCGCCGAGCTGTTCGGCGGAATGACATACAAGTAATCGATGAACCCGGGCACGCCGGCAATCAGCCCCGTCACCACCGCCGCGATGCTCAGATACGCGCCGGTCGTCCACGCCCGGGGCCAGTCCATGACGACGCCCGCAATATCGAACGCCGGCGCCGCGAAGAGGAAAGCCATCGGAAAGGCAATGAGCATCGGATGAATCGGATGCGTCATGAACTGGGCTTTGCTGCGCATGGCGGGGCCTCGCTCTTGAGAATTTTGGGAAACTCAAGCGACGCAATGCAATTAGGGCGCCGAGAAAGGTCATCCCAAGTCAAGTCGTTGGCACGAGGTGGCTCCGAAAGCCCTGAAAATGGCGATTTCCGCCACGAGTATTTCTTGATACTGTCCGGTGATACTACATACTGTTAGTATAGGGCGTGTGAGTAAGCGCAATAAAACCCTCGAAGCGATTTTCGCGGAGCCCGCGCGTGCCAACGTGAAGTGGCAGGATGTCGAGTCCTTACTTGAGCATCTCGGGGCAGAGATTTCGGAAGGAGCTGGTTCCCGGGTACGCGTGGCGCTGAACGGACGGAGAGCCGTCTTTCACCGGCCGCACCCTCGCCCCGAAGCAAGTAAGAGTCAGATTAGTTCGGTAAGAAACTTCCTTACCTCTGCAGGGGTGAGTCCATGAAAGAAATCAACGAAGAATTCCGCTATTTCTGTGGCCCGTATAAGGGCTACCACGGCAAGGCCAGCTACGACGCGGAGGCGCAAATGTTTCACGGAGAGGTAATCGGCTCCCGCGATACGATCACGTTCGAGTCCGAAACGCCAGGTGGCTTGCGAGAGGAATTCAAGGCCTCGGTCGATGATTACTTGCAATTCTGTGAATCGCGCGGAGAGAGTCCCGAAAAACCATTTTCTGGAAAATTCGTCACTAGAGTCACGCCCGAACTGCATCGAACATTGAGCATGCGCGCCGATCAGGAGGGCAAAAGCCTCAATCGCTTGGTCCGTGAATATCTGACTTCCATTTTGGAACTTAAGAACATCGATGCGAAGCGAACGGCCGCCAGAAGATCGGTACCTGAGCGATCAAGATCGTCCAAACTCAAGGAGGCCGGCATTAAGAATAGCGATGAGAGCAAGAGCGGAGCCGGCCGAACGAAGAAAGCCCGGCGCCAAAAGCAATCCCGTCACAAGAACGATAAGAACGGAAGGCGTGAACTGGCATAGCCCTCCGCGGCGATTGGATCTGTTAGTCTCATGTCCGCGCGGACGCGGCATGCATTCCTACGCGCCTGTCGTCAGCACCACCCGAAACCGCGCTTTGCCGCTCATCATGCGGTCATACGCCTCGGCAGCCCGTTCCAGCGGATACGTCTCGTTCATCGATCGCACGCCCGTCAGCACGCTGAACTGCAGCGTATCCTGCGAATCGATCGACGTCCCCGAATACCAGCCCTTGATCGCACGCTTGCCGCCGAGCAGGAACTGCGGCGAAACCGTCATGGACCCCGCCGCTCCGAGCGCCATCAGCGTCCCATTCACCGCCAAGCCGCCAACGGCCGCGCTCATCGCGTCGCCCTGCGTGACAGTCGCCAAGATGACCTTAGCGCCGCCGAGCTTCTGAAGCTCCGCGGCCGGATCGCCGGCCAGACTATCAATGTAGTGATGGGCCCCCAGCTCGCGGGCCAGCGGCTCTTTGTCCGACCCGCGCGCGATTCCCACGGTCCGGAATCCCATGCGCACCGCGTACTGCACGCCCAGATGCCCAAGTCCGCCGAGGCCAAGTATCGCCACCGTGTCGCCCGGCCGCGCTCCGCTGTTTCGCAGCGCGTTGTAGGTGGTGATCCCCGCGCACATCAGCGGCGCCGCCTCGACTGCCGACAGCTCATCCGGCACGCGAGCCAGCCCCTGCTGCGGGGCAACCATGTACTCGGCATATCCGCCGTCGAAGCTCAGGCCCGTGATCACCGGCCCCTTCAGGCAGGCAAAGAAATCGCCCCGGCGACAGTTGTCGCATAGCCCGCAATGGCTGGCATGCCACCCCACGCCCACCCGCTGCCCCGGCGACCAGTCCGTCACCTCTGGCCCGACCGCATCGATCATCCCGATCACCTCGTGCCCCGGCACGCGCGGATAGCTCACGCCCGGCCAGGCGCCCTCCTTCACGAGCATGTCGCTATGGCATACGCCGCAGGCCTCGACGCGAATCCGCACCGAGCCGCGGCCCGGCTCGGGAACCGGCCGTTCGACCAGCTCCAGCGGTCCGCCAGGCCTGGCAACTTGAACGGCCCGCATCGTAGCCATGATTCACTCCTTCATGTGATATGCATAGGAAACGTCGGCCCGGCGTCATTGTAGCGAAGCCGTGCCTATTTCAGCCGAGAAAGTCGCCCCCCGACCGAGCCTGTCCAAGCGGCAATGGTGATGGGATAGCCAATCTCCCCGGCATTGAAAATGCAGTTGCCTTAGCCCATTGGCCCGTCGTTACAATAAAGGTGTTCTCTTCGAGAAGCGCCGCCTGTCGCCAATCAGGCTTAGGAACGCGAACCATGAAACGCCTCCCCGCCATTGTTCTTCAGGGTCTGCTGCTTTTCGCTGTGGCGGCTTTGGCCGGCGCTCAACCGCCGGATTCCACGCCTGGTTCGCCCATCCCGCCGCTCAAGGCTCCTGTGCAGAAAAACGTGCGGCCCGCCACCAACAACCCGCGCGGAGCCGTCGGCGCCAACCGGCTCAACAACTTCACTCCGCCCACGTACACGAACACGCAAGACAACGCCAACAATGGGAGCTACAAGGCCGAGCAACTGCGGATCTGGAACAGCCCCGAAATGCTCCAGGCACGGATGAACGTCATGGACCACGCGCGTCGCTCGGTGCGCGTCGGCCAGCGCGAAGGCCAGCAGTTCCTCAACCGGCTGTCACAACTTTCGCCTACCGACATGCAGAATTGGCTCGATCGGTACAAGCTGCAGCAAGAGCGACTCACGCAAGCGCTGGACGCCCAGGAGAACGCCCGCCAAATGCGCGTCGCGAACGCGCTCGACCAGATTCAGACCACGCAACAGGCGTTCGACAACATCAACGCCGGTCAGTCCGAGGCCTCGGATACGCTTCGAGAGCAGCAGCTCAGTCAGCAGCAACTCGCCGTGCAACTGCTCGAAGCCATTCGCGAAGGCCGCAACTCCCCCGTTTACGGGCCGATGTTTACCTACGATCCGTTCGCGCCGACTTTTGACCCGGCGAGCCCGAACGCCTACACCCGCCGTGCGGCCGCCGCGAGCTTGCCCGGCGACTTAGCTCGCGGCGATTCGCTCAATTTCATCCGCGGCGACGTGAACCCGGACACCGGCATTGCCACCGGCATTCGCGGCATCGGGACGGCGGTCATCGGCCCGCCGGGGTTAGGCGGCGGCGGCAGTGCGACAGGCAACCAAGGGGCCGTCGGCGGCGGCGGCGCTGGAGCGGCCGCGGCAGCCGCGGGAGGCGGTGCCGCCGCGGGCGGGGCCGGTGGTGCAGGCGGTGGCGGCGGCGGACCTTGATTCTCCGCGTGTCATTGCTGGCTCGTCCAGCAGTGCAAAGCGGGTACACGACGCTGGCTGATCAGCCAACCACATCCGCTTCGCCATACGAGCCGAGAATTACCAGCCGCAAGGCTTTCTTCTTCAGTGCGGCAATCGCCTTCCGCGGCTTCTCATCCGCGACGTGCCCCTGAAACTCCAGGAAGAACAGGTACCGCCCGCGCGCCTGTGGAATCGGGAAGGACTCGATCCACGTGAGATTCAGCTGCTGCCGTTTGAAGATCGCCATTGCATCGGCTAACGCCCCCGGCTGGTGCGGCGCCTCGAACACCAGCGCCGTCTTGTCGCGCCCCGTGCGCTTCGCAGCCTCCGATCCAATCACGGCGAACCGCGTGACGTTCTCCGGATTGTCCTCAATATTCTTGGCCAATACCGTCAGCCCGTTGTTTACGGCGGCTTGTTCCGCGCCAATCGCCGCCGTGTCGCTATTTGCCGCCGCCATCGCCGCCGCTTCGGCCGTGCTGGAAGAAGGCTCCAGCTTCGCGTTCGGCAAATGCGCGCTCAGCCAATTGCGGCACTGTGACAGCGCCTGCGGCTTGCTACACACGCGTTTGATGTCGCTGCGGGTGCCGCGGCCAAGCAGACAGTGATGAATTCGCAACGGCACTTCGCCGCATATCTTAGCCGCGATGCTACGCATCCCCGGCCCGCCGTCATCGACCACCTTTTCCGTCCGCGCCAAGCACTCCAGCGAATCCGCCACGCGGCCATCGGTCGAGTTCTCAATTGGCACGACGCCGAAGTTCGCCTGCCCGCGCTCCACCTCTTCAAACACCGCGGCGATGGTCGCCACCGGCAAGAGTTCGGCGCTTTGCCCAAACCGGGCAATCGCCGCCAAATGGCTGTAGGTGTATTCTGGCCCCAAATAAGCCACCCGCAGCGGCTGTCTCGCGGCGCGAATACCGCTGAACAACTCACGATAAATGTTCTCGAGCGCCTCGGCCGACAGCGGCCCGGAATCGCCCCCCGCCATCGACCCAACGACGGCCTTCATCTCCGCGGGCGAGACATCGTCTGCGGCCCCCGCCGCCGCGCGTTCATTGAGCAGCGCGATCAGCCGCTCATCCAAAGGACGTAGCTCAGCGGCTCGTGGCGACTTCTTAGCCATAATCCTCAGGGCTCAAAAGCAGGCTCTGACCTTTCACCCGCCAGTTTGGCACGATCCACTGCCGCACATCTCAACCACGACGCCTCTGCACTCATGCCAAAGTGACAGCCGGATGAAACGGCCCTCGCTCGATATGCCAGTCTAGGTCACGCTCCAAGTGCTTTCAGCTTAACGTCTTGTAATTGCTCTCCTTGCACAAGGCGCCCCGGCATGGCCTTTGCTTTCTTCGCTTTGCGCAAGGCAAAAACCACCCGCAGGGCTGCCTGCGTGGCATCCTGCGCACTCATAGTACGACGATTAAGCTCCGTTTTGGAGAACTAGCAAGGAGACTATTCAATGGCTGCTGGAGAAAAAATCATCGGCATCGACCTGGGAACCACCAACTCGGTCGTCGCCGTTATGGAAGGCAAAGAGGCGAAGGTCATCCCGAATCCCGAGGGCAACCGGCTCACCCCCAGCGTCGTTGCCTTCACCGACAAGGGCGAAGTGCTCGTCGGCGACCTCGCGCGCCGCCAGGCGGTCACCAATCCCACCAAGACCGTCTACTCGATCAAGCGGTTCATGGGCCGCCGCCACAACGAAGTCGCCAACGAAGAGAAGATGGTCCCCTACAAAGTCGTCGGCGGCTCCGAGGACTACGTCAAGGTCCAAATCGGCGACAAGCAAATGACGCCGCCGGAGATCTCCGCGCTCATCCTGCGGAAGCTGAAAGAATCGGCCGAAGCCTATCTCGGCCATAAGGTGAACAAGGCCGTCATCACCGTCCCCGCTTACTTCAACGACGCCCAGCGACAGGCCACCAAGGACGCCGGCCAGATCGCTGGCCTGGAGGTCGCCCGCATTATCAACGAGCCGACCGCCGCGTCCCTGGCATACGGCCTCGACAAGAAAGAGCACGAGCAGATCTGCGTCTTCGACCTCGGCGGCGGCACGTTCGACGTGTCGATCCTCGAAGTCGCTGACGGCGTGTTCCGCGTCATGAGCACCAACGGCGACACCCACCTCGGCGGCGACGACTTTGACGAGGAGCTCATTAAGTACGTCGCGGGCGAATTCCAGAAAGAGCAAGGCATCGACCTCAAAAAAGACCGCATGGCCCTGCAGCGACTGCAAGAAGCCTGCGAGAAGGCGAAGAAGGAGCTCAGCTCCGCCCAATCGACCGACATCAACCTGCCGTTCATCACCGCCGACGCCAACGGGCCGAAGCACCTCCAGATGAACATCACCCGCGCCCAGTTCGAGAAGCTTGTGGACGGGCTGATCGAGCGCTGCCGCGGCCCCGTGATGCAGGCGATGAAGGACGCCAAGGTTTCGCCCAGCGACATCGACGAAGTGGTGCTGGTCGGCGGTTCCACTCGCATTCCGAAGGTCCAGGAGCTCGTCAAAGGCATCTTCGGCAAGGACCCGCACAAGGGCGTGAACCCGGACGAAGTCGTGGCCGTCGGCGCCGCCATCCAGGGCGGCGTCCTCAGCGGCGAAGTGCAGGACATCCTGCTCTTGGACGTCACCCCGCTTAGCCTGGGCATCGAAACCCTTGGCGGCGTCATGACCAAACTCGTCGAAAAGAACACCACGATCCCGACGGAGCGGAAGCAGGTCTTCAGCACCGCCGACGACAACCAAACCGCCGTCACCGTGCGCGTCTTCCAGGGCGAACGCGAAATCGCCGCCGACAACCGACTGCTCGGCCAGTTCAACCTGGAAGGCATCCCCCCTGCCCCGCGCGGCGTGCCGCAGATCGAGGTCAAGTTCGACATCGACGCCAACGGCATCCTCAACGTGTCGGCTAAGGACCTCGGCACCGGTAAGGAGCAAACCGTCCGCATCGAGCAGTCCAGCGGCCTCAGCGAGGACGAGATCAAGCGCATGCAGCAGGACGCCTCGGCCCACGCCGAGGAGGACAAGAAGAAGCGCGAGCTGATCGAGGCCCGCAACATGGCCGAGTCGATGGTTTACCAGATCGAAAAGACCGTGAAGCAGAACGCCGACAAGCTGAAGGACAGCGACAAGTCAGCCCTCGAAGCGGCGATGAACAAAGTCCGCGAAGCCGCCAAGGGCGACAACCCGGCGACGATCAAGTCCGCGGTGAGCGAGCTCGAAGCCGCCTCCCACGCCATGAGCGAAGCCCTCTACCGCGCCGCCGCCCCAGGCGAGTCCGCTTCAGCGGGCGCGCCCCACGACGGCGCCACCGGCGCCCCCAAAGACGAAGACACCATCGACGCAGAATTCGAGGTGAAGAGCTGAGGGGCCGGCAATTATTTCGACAAGAGATCGTTGGTGTAGAATGATTGTCGTTCCCGCATTTCCTGTTTTGAGGTTGAAACGGTGACGCAAATCATTCTCACCAGCGATCAGAGTCGGCTATTCGCCAGCGCCACGGACGGGGTCGTCTTCTGCGACGATTCAGGCAATGTCATCGTTCGCGTTCCGTCGGCGCTTACCGGGGATGAGGCGGCAATTGTTGCCGAAGCGAAGCGTCGTCTGGCGTCAAATCAGCCTCGCCGCGCCTCCGCTGAAGTGCTCGCACGGCTGGGAAGCCGGGAGCCGCGATGAAGGAGTATTCCGTCGTTTATCTCGCGGAAGCTGAGGAGGAGTTGTTTTCAACTTGGGAGAATTCGCCGGACCGCAATCAGGTTGCGGATGCCGCAAACGAAGCGGATAGGATTCTCGCGACCTCGCCGCAGAAGCGGTCCGTATATCTGGGCGAAGACTTGTGGAGGCTCGAAGTTAAGCCGCTTCGCGTGTACTTCACAATTCGAGAGCAGGACCGAATTGTCGAAGTCACGAATGTGGTACGGATCTAGCGCGCGTAATTGCTGTCAACTAAGCTGTCCGAAATGGCATTCCGCTTCGATAAACTCACGCTTAAGGCCCAAGAAGCCATCCAGCGCGGCCAAGAGCTCGCTGCCGACGCCGGCAATCCCCAGATCGAGCCCATGCATCTGCTCGGCGCCCTGCTCGATGAGCAAGAAGGCGTCGTGCGCCCGCTGCTCGCGACGATCGGCGTTAACCAGCAGCAGCTCCGCACGATGGTCGCTGCCGAGCTCGGCCGCCTGCCCAAATCCAGCGGTGGCCATCCGCCGGGAATCGGCAACGAGCTGAACCGCGTCCTCGAAGCCGCCCAGCAGGCCGCCACCGAGATGAAGGACGAATTCGTCTCGACCGAGCACCTGTTGCTCGCGCTGGTCCGCACCAAGTCCAAAGCGCAAGACACGCTCAAGCTCAACGCCATCGACGAACGCAAACTCCTGGAAGCGCTCCAGCAAGTCCGCGGCTCGGCCCGCGTGACCGACCAAACCCCCGAAGACAAATTCCAAGCCCTCCAAAAGTACGGCATCGACCTCGTCCA
>JAICUM010000292.1 GCA_025935855.1 Pirellulales bacterium
GCCACGCACTGGTCATGCTTGTGCGCGTGCCTTCCGCATCTTCCGCGCGGCGAAGCAGCCAATCATCAGGACGCCGCCGAGGGCGCCCATCAGCGCGGAGGTTGGCTCCGGAACCGCGTGGGTCGCGGCGCCAGCCGCGGGGACGGCGGTTCCGTACTTGGTTTTCCAGAAGGCCAGGTCGGCGGCGTTGACCAAGCCGTCCCCAGTGCCATCGGCGCTTCCTAGCGGAATCACCTTCGTGGTCGCGCTTTGGTTCTGCTGCCAGACGAGGAAGTCGGCGCCATCCACTTTGCCGTCGTCGTTGTAGTCCGCGTTGGCCACGACCGGGCCGATGTCGCCCGCGGCGATCGCCGTGTTGTGATCGGTTTCGTATCCGTAGCCGACGACCGCGCCGGTGGCATCAGCCTCGTTATCGATGCGGACGCCGATCCAGCCGTATTGCTTGTCAGCCGCGGCCGCGCCATTCAGGTGCATCTCAACGCCGACATAGCGGATTTCGCCATTCAATCCCACCCAATTGGGGCCATCCGACGGGATGTAAATGTCGCCCGCCGATTTTCCTCCGAGCTCCATGTCGACCTTCCCTTGATCCTCGTCGATCAGGCGATTGGCACGAATGGTTTGATGGTTGCCCAGGTAGTTGTCGCCTTCCTGCCAGTCGAACGTTGAATCGGGACCGATGAGATCCCCCGCGTTCAACGCCGTTGGATAAGAACCTCCCGAAGAGGTGAGATACTTCGTTTCGTTTGCGTTATTGGGGGTCGTACCATTAGGCGGAAAAGTCTCCGCGGCGCCGCCCACAAGCGGATCGACTCGCGTCGGGTTTTCCGCGCCGTTCACGTCGTTCTTGTCGACTTGCAGGTAATCGACCGGACCGCCGCTGAGATTCACGCGGTCATGATCGATTTGAAAATCGGTCTGACCGTCGTGGTTGTAATCGATGTTGACGGCGCCGTTAATGCCGAACGGCCGGACGGTCGTGTCGGCGACCACAGCGGCGTTGGCATTCTGGCCTAGCAGGATCGAGGCGCCGCCAGCCGCCGCGACATAGGCAGCCAGGCGTGCATCCATGTTTGTGCGAGCCGTAGCGCGAGTATTCCGTTCTTTCATCGATCGATTCCTATGAAAGCGGGTTAGTCTGAGTTTCCCTGAAACGAGTTTGCGAGCGCCGGTTCACTTCGTCGATGCGGCGGATGTCTTGCGTCGCGTACGCCGAATTCTGGCGCCGACAAACGCCGCGATCCCGGTGAGGCCCATTAAAAGTGACTGCGGTTCAGGGACGGCGCCGGCTGGAATCGGTACGCCTGGCGCCGTCTGGTAGGCGTAACCAACGACCGCGCCGGTCGCGTCGGCCTCGTTGTCGATGCGCACGCCGACCCACCCATAGTTGAAGACGCCTGTATTGTTTAACTCCATTTGCAGGCCGAGATACCGCACGGCGCCATTGAGGCCGGTGAAGTTGGGCCCGCTGAACGGCACTTGGACTCCCGAGGCCGGGCGGCCGCCGAGCACCTGGTCGATTTGGGTTTGATCTTCGTCGATCAGCCGATTCGCGCGAATCCACTTGCCGCTGCTTTGGAAGTTGTCGGTCTCCTGCCAATCGAACGTCGAGGCCGGGCCGATGAGCGTTCCCGCCGTGAGTGCGGCAGGATAGGAACCCTGCGGCCCCGAAATGACGTAGGCCGCGTTGTTGGCATCGTTGCGCGGCGTAGCGCCGTCGGAGAACGGCGTGGCTTGGAAAGTGGCGCCCGGGCCGGGATCGAAGGCCAGCGGGTTCGATTCCCCGTTGATGTCGTTCTTGTCAACTTGCAAGTAGTCGAGCGTCGGACCCCCGCCAGGAAGCGTCACTCGATCGTGATCGACTTGGAAATCGGTTTGACCGTCGGAGTTGAAGTCGATGCCGACGACGCCGTTCACGCCGAAGGTCTGCGTGGTTGTGTTGGCGACGATGGCAGCGTTCGCTTGTGAGGCCGCGGCCACGGTCCCGCCGGCGGCGGCGAGGTAGCCTGCCAATCGGGCGTCCAGAGTGCGCCCAGAGAGAAAAGAGTTCCGCCGAGTTGTGCTCTTCATTAGACGCAGCCTTCCACAATCAGAGTCAGTGTTGTCGTTGAAGATTCGGCTTTGCCGGCGCGCGACGATGCCGTCGGTTCGCCATCCACTGCCTGAGCGATTGACAAGAGAATGCCGCCCCCCGAGGTCCAAGTCGCCGCTTGGAAAAGCGCCCCTTAGAATGGCGACTGGATGCTCGAAAGTCAAACATTTTGCCCGCAAAAACGAAGACGCCCGCCAGGCCCAAAGGCGCGACGGGCGTCTTGCAATATCAAGCAGAACGATGCTATTTGATGTCGATCCAGAAAGGCATCATGAGCGCCACTGGCTCGCGCATCACCTGCCGAAGCTCGACTACGCGTTTGACCGCGGCCGACAATTCCGGTGAGAAACCGGCCAGCGGCCCTAAGAGTTGGGCCCGGACCTCCTTCTCGGTCTCCATGTCGCCGCCGAACAGCGACTCGAATGGATTCTTCGGTTCGGGCAGCACCTTGATCTCGACCTTTTGGTCGGCATCAATGCCGGCCAAGCGTTTCGCCGCTTGAATGGCCTCGCGCAGCGTGCCGATTTCGTCCACGAGGCCGTTTCGCTTCGCGACGCGTCCGGTATAGACCTGTCCGCCGGCGAGTTTTTCAAGGGCGTCCTTTTCCATGCCGCGACCTTTGGCGGCCTTCGTGGTGAACTGGCCGTACACGTCTTTCATCATCCGCTCGATGACTTCGCGTTCGCCTTTGGAGAACTTTGCGGTCGCGGA
This sequence comes from Pirellulales bacterium, assembly GCA_025935855.1. Classification (GTDB taxonomy): domain Bacteria; phylum Planctomycetota; class Planctomycetia; order Pirellulales; family Lacipirellulaceae; genus Lacipirellula. Next base: position 2,804 of record JAICUM010000292.1, read on the forward strand.
AAACATGCCGCTGTTCTCGCCGCGGGCGATCGACTCGGTGGTCATGCCGATCTTGTCGAACAGGCCCTTCATCGCCATCTTGCCGCCGACGACGCCGATGGACCCGGTGAGAGTGCCCGGTTCTGCGTAAATCTTGTCGCAGCCCATCGAGATGTAGTACCCGCCGCTGGCCGCGACGTCGCCCATACTGGCGACGATCGGTTTCCCGACCGTTTGCGTCTCACGCCAAATGAGATCGCTGGCGAGGGCCGACCCGCCGGGACTGTCGACGCGCAGGACAATGGCCTTCACGGTGTCGTCTTTGGCCGCGTCCTTCAGCGCCTTTACCATGGGGGTCGAACCGATGACGCTGCTGCCGCCGAAGGGGCCGCTTTCGCCCTTGCCGGTGGTGATGGGTCCGACGGCGTACACGATGGCCACTTTGGCCTCGCTGTCGCTCTTCTTGCCAGTGTCTTCGCCAAGAATCGTCTGGAACAACTTCATCATGCCCATTGGGCCGGAGAAGTCGGTATCGACCTTCTTCTTGGCGTAATTCTCGACGTACACCAGGTTATCCGTCTTGTACTCCTTTTCGAGCTGCTTGCGGAATTCGTCGGGGTACGCGATGCGGTCGATGAGGCCTGCCTCCTTCGCTTCCTTCGCCATGAGCAGGCCGTGATCGACGGCTTTGCGAACATCCTCGGTCTTCAGATCGCGATCCGAGGCGATCCTCGTGAGCATTTCATCGTAGAGGTCGTCCACCAGGGCCGTCATGTTCTTGCGCACCGGCTCGCTGAGGCTGTCGCGAGTGAACGGTTCGGCGGCGCCCTTGTAATCGCCGACGTGCATCATGTCGGCCTCGATGCCGAGTTTGCCGAGCAGGTCTTTGAAAAAGGTGAACTCGGCCCGCACGCCTGGGACCATGATTTCCCCGGACTCGGGCATGATGATTTCATCGCAGGCGGCGGCCAGTTGATATTGAGGTCCGATGGCCGACTCCAAGACGGCGTAGACCTTTTTGCCCTTGGATTGCACGCGCTCGACGGCGCTGCGCAGCTCGCTCAGCTTGCCGCGGCCCATCATTGAATTGATCTGGAGGACGACGCCGGCCACGGACTTGTCGTCGCCGGCCTTTTCCAGGCGAGCCATGGTTTTGCGGAGATCGACGCCCAGGTCGCCAAACAGCGACATCTCGCCCGGCGATTCCGGCAGCTCGCCGTCGATCACAATATGGGCAAAGCGGACCTTCTTTTCGCTCTTCGCGTCTTTCTTGTCGCTCGACTTGTTCGAGTCGGACTTCTCATCCTTCTTGGACGACTTTTCCTCGGCCTTCGATTTTTCGACAGCCTTCTTTTCTTCGGCCGCTTTCTTCTCGTCGGCGGCTTTCTTGTCAGCGGCGGCTTTTTCCTCGCGGACTTTCTTTTCTTTCGCTTCCGCCTCCGACTTTTCCTTGGCGGCTTTCTCGGCCTCCGCGCTCTTGGAGTCCTTTGAATCCTCCTTCTTCTCGACCTTGGCGTCCTTCGAGGCGTCATCGGCCATCAATCGCGTCGCGGGGCCGGCGGCCACCAGCGCAATGGCGATCCACATTCCGAGCAAGAACTCGCGCATTTGTTTTCCCTCTGTCTTCGATGTCGGAACCGCAAGGCGGCGTTCAAGCCGCTCCTTTAATATAGCGGGCCCTCGCAGGCGGTTCGCCGGGCGCCGGGCATTCTTGCCGAAAACGTAGGCTTTTTGCCGATTTGCGGACTGCTGGCGGCGACGGCCGGAGCTAGCTGGAGGGCTTTGCCGCTTCCGCAAGCGACCTGGGCGCTTTCCAGGGCATTTTGATACTCTCCCGGACCTTTTCCGATTTGCACCTCCTCATCGGGCCGGCCATGTTCTGCCTTTTGCGTATGAACCGCTCTTTGCGATTCGTTTTGACCATTGTTCTCGGTCTGGCACTGGCGGATATGGCGATGCCGCTGCGGGGGTCGGAACCCTTTTGGCGGCAGATCGCACCGCGGAAGCGCGTCGATGCCGACGCGAATGCCGATTACACCCTTGCCGAGAAGAACGGCCCGTGGCTGATCTTGGCCGCCTCTTTCACCGGCGATCAGGGCGAGCAGGACGCTCGCAAGCTCGTCATGGAGCTGCGCGGCAAATTCAATTTGCCGGCCTACTACTACGGCATGACGTTCAAAGTCGGCGATGAGCAGGTGGGTCGCGGCGTGACTGACTATGGCGCCCCGATCAAGCGCCGGTATCAACGCGGCAACCAGGTGCTGGAGCACGCCGTGCTGGTCGGCGAGTTTCCGGCGATCGACGATCCGGAAGCGCAAACTCTGCTGGATCGCGTCAAAACGCTTGAACCGGAGTGCCTCAAGGTTCAAGCCGGCGAATCTACCTCCCAGAGCCTGATTTCGGTTCGCCAACTGCAGCGATCGATTAAGGAGCGTCTTGGGCAAAAGGGCAACCGTGGGCCGATGAGCCACGCGTTTATGACGCGCAATCCGCTCTTGCCGAAGGAGTACTTCACGCCGCGGGGGGTGGATCCGGAAGTTGCCAAGTGGAACAAGGACTTCGAGTATTCGCTGCTCAAGTGCCCTGGCAAGTATTCAATTAAGGTGGCGACATTCGCGGGCCGCTCCTCGTTCCAAGGCAAGGACGACCTTGGCGGCGCCACGAAGGTTCGCCAGGCGACGGAAGACGATCCGCTGGTCATCGCCTTGCAGAATGCCCACAACCTGACCATCGCCTTGCGCAGCAAGGGATGGGAGGCCTACGAGTTCCATGACCGCCGGGAAAGCTACGTCACGATCGGCTCGTTCGACGAGATGGACCGATTTGAAGATGGCCGGCTGAAGCCGTCGTCGCGCGAAGCCCAAATCATCGTGAACACCTTCGGCGCCTCGACTCCCAACATTGGTTTTGAGCGGCCGGCGTACAAGGAAATGGGCGTGAACGACCAGCGAGCCCACGAGCTTGAGGCTAAAGAGCAGCAGATCAAGCAGCAGTTCGAGGAGCACTTCTCCAAGGGCCTCGGCGACGTCGCGGATGGATTTCATCCAAAGCAATTCGTCGGCTTGCCGTTCGACATTCAGCCGACTCCGATCGAAGCGCCGAAGCAGTCGATCAGCACGGCGTATGTGCGGCACTAAGCATGCACCCGCGGCAGAAGTTCTTGCTGGGTGCAGCAGATTCTTGTGGCGAAATTGCGCAAGCCTCGATGCGTCCGGCCAGGATGGCCGGGCTATATTTAGCCCGGCCATCCTGGCCGGATATTGATGGATTCTGCACTTGGATGCACATCTGCCACAATCCGCTACTGCACCCTTCTTGCTTGGCCCCGGTCGCTGACGGCGGCCGAAATGTTAAGATGGCGCATTCCAATTGCCCTTTCGGAATGCGAGATGCCAGAGCCTCGACTCGTCATTGGGACCACCAACGCCGCCAAGGGGCGGGAGCTGCGCGAGCTGCTCGCACCGTATGGTTTCCAGGTTCAGACGCTGAAGGATTTCAGC
>JAICUM010000253.1 GCA_025935855.1 Pirellulales bacterium
CCCTTAGAGCGCGACGAGTGCATTCGGCAAATTCACCGTGATGGAAGGAAGACTTGGAAGGAGTCGATCGGCTACCATCGTCGCAGCCTGGCCGAAACCGCGATGAGCCGCTTGTAACGCTCGTTCGGCGAGCGACTCAAGAACCGAACTAAGCCAAACCAAATCGTCGAAGCCGCCTTACGCTGCAAACTTCTTAACTGGTTCGTGCTGCTGGGAATGCCCCTGTTTGCGTGGGGTTAGGCGACAAGGCCCTCACGGGCCCCAGTTCCGTCTCGAACGGAAGTGCGATTGGCGTCGATCCTGAGGGAAATCTGATCGAGTGATGCCGACCGCAGATGACGCTGGGCAGGCTCACGCTCCGTTCGTACTGGGCGAGTTGCGCCTTGGCGGAGCCGGCGATCATGTTGGTCAATTCGCCGACGGCGTCGACGACATCCGCGTTGATTTCGGCCGGGGCTTTATCGAGCAGGATGCCCGCCGCCTTGAGAGCCGCGTCGCGGCCCAGGCTGACGACGACCATGCCTTGGCACTTGCCAGAAAGACCAATCACGCCGCTCACCTCATGCGTCGGCGTGTGATCGAGCTTGCGTTCCAGCGGTCCACGCGAGACCTCGCACGACAGCGTCGTGCGAAACACCTCGCAGGTGGCCGAGAGGAACGGGTTGACCAATTCGACTTGCATGGCTGTGAATGGCGTTGAACCTCGCGGATTGGACTAACAGGCGGCCGCACAGTGCTTGTCGAGCTTTTGCTGCAGCGCCTTTTGAGTGAACGGCTTGACGAGATAATCGTTGACGCCCGCTTGAATTGCTTCGAGCACGCGATTCTTTTCGGACTCGGTGGTGATCATGTAGATCGGCACTTTGGAGCCGAGCGCGCGAATGTCGCGAGTTAGCTCGATGCCGGATTTATTTGGCATGTTCCAATCCGTCAAAATCAAGCTGATTTGCGTTTCCTTGAATACCTTCAGGGCTTCGTTTCCGTCGGCGGCTTCGACAATGTTGTTGAAGCCCGACGCCATTGAGCGCGCGGATGACGATCTTTCGCATGGTGCCGAAGTCATCGACGACTAAGACTTTGCCGCTCATAGTTAGGATTTGTTGAGTTATTGGTAACGGTTCACAACGTTGCCTCGGTCCGGTAGCCGCGGCAACTCATTCCTGGACGTATCGACGTAAACGGTACAGGCCGGAGCCGAAGGCGAAGGTCAAATCGTCAACTAAGGCGCCGCCGGCGACCTGCAGCTCCACTTCGCGACCGGCGACGACGGTCGGCAGCGACAAGAAACATGGGCCGGGAAGCAGGCTTTTCAAGTTGCCGCCAATCATGTTGACCAACTCGGCGGCGACATCGCGCTGGTCGGCAGCCGACGCGTCGCTGGCGGGCATTTGGAGCATGGCGCTGGCAGCTTCAAGCGCGGCGCTCTCGGAAAGCCCCAAGACGATGCTTGAGCAGCATTGCCCCGTGATTTGCACGGTGGCGAGCAATCGCTCGGAGCCGTCGTCGGCTTGCTGCTCGCACCGAATGAGCTCCATGCCGAGCATGGTCGCAAAGATCGTTTGGGCGATCTCTGCAAGTTGGCAGGCGTAACTTGTGCTCATGGCGTTTGCCAGGTTCACTAGGTGAGTCGATAAAAGACGCTGTTGCCGGATTGCTCGCGCTGGAAGGCGGCGTTGAGTCCGACAGTTGTTTCCGCGGCTCCTAAAACCAGGACGGCGCCGGGACGCATCACTTTCCGCAGCTTGCCGAGAATTTGCTTCTTGGTTTCCGGAGCAAAATAAACCAGGACGTTACGCAAGAATTCAACGTCAAACGTCGGCAGCGCCGGCCAGGGTTCGATCAAATTCATCTTCGTGAACTTGATGGCCTTCGACAGCTCCGGCGAAATCCGCCAATGCGTTCCATCGCGCCGAAAGTATTTCATTAGCAGGCTCACGGGAAGCCCGCGATTGACTTCGATTTGAGAAAAGCGGCCCGACCGCGCGCGCTCCAATATGTCGCTGGAAAGATCGGTGCCAACCAGCTCGAGCTTCCACGAGAGCAACTGAGGAAAGTGCTCATGGAGCAGCATGGCGATCGAGTAAAGTTCTTGTCCGCTGGAACAAGCCGCCGACCAGATATTCAGGGTGCGAGTTGCTGCGTTTCGCGTCGTCACTTCGGGAATGAGCGTCGTGCGCAGAGCGTCGAAGGGATGGAGATCGCGAAAGAAGTTGGTTTCGTTGGTCGTCATCGCCTTAACGAGGCAGTGCTCCCAGTCGGGCTGCCGCTTGGTGCGAACGCGCTGGAGGCAAGCCCACACTGCTTTGCCAGTGGCGCGAGGCGCGCTTCAATCAAGTAGCTTTTGCTGGCTTCGAGCTCGATGGCCGATCGATCGCGGACGATCGAACAGACGTAGGCGAGCGCATCGGGCGGTATCGTGGTGGCAATCATGGCGGTTTTTTACGAAGTCACGGCGAGGCGTCTCCCGAGGTTCGCGTCATCGACAGAATGTCCGTACAACATCCAAGTCAGGCCGGTGGCGGCGTACATCTATTGGGGCGAGGCGGATGGTTACTCGCTGGCCGTCAACTCGCAGTTCGATCCGATGATTGCGTCCGTGTCAAATCTGCCGCCGGAGGTCCGTGATAAGCTTCACGTCATTGGCGAGCAGCGCACCATCGAGCTCCAAAACGGCGCCTTCCGCGATCGATTTCAGCCGTACGAAGTTCATCTCTACGCGCCTGCGTCATGAGCGTCCGCGAATTACTTTCACTTCTTGTTGCCAGTTGATAGGTCATGAGCACGCTTCACGAGAAACCGCCGCTGAGAATTGGCCGCGTCCGCCATCACGCGCACATGGACGCCGCGATTTCACCTGCCGGTTATGCTGAATCCGGCGAGGCGATGATCTTTGAAACGCAAGACGCGTGTTACGGATAGGTACGAAGCGTCGCGGATTTCGAACGCTATCGCCATAATCCGAGCCGGCAGCCGGGCCGCTCACAGGTCCGGTTTTCATCAATGGCGCCCGACGCGGCAGCGGGCTGAAAGTGGACATCGCTTCCGTCGATCTGGCCTTCACACAAGTTTTGTGGTTGCCGCCGGATTTCTAATTGTCTCATCGCTAATCCCATGCAGCTCCCTCGTGAAGTGATCTTTCACAGTCATACACCCTTTCGAGTTGAATAAACATAACGTGATGGCTTGCTTCAAATTGAAGCGGGCGCAACTTCAGCTTTTGGCGCGTGCGACAAACCGTACTGATTTGATCTCTTAGCTTTGCTCGCCGTTCGTCGCGCGCCGCCGATATTCGCCTGGCGTCTGGCCGACTTCCCTTTTGAACAAGACGTTGAGATAGGCCGCATGAGACAAGCCGCTCTTGGCGGCGACGGCATCAAGGGGATAATCGCTCTCGCCTAGAAGTTGTTTGGCTCGGGCGAGCTTCGTGCGCACCATCTGCTCATGAGGCGACATTCCTAGAAATTGGGAGAACGTACGCTCGAGCGTCCGGCGCGAGACGCCGCAGTGGCGGGCCACGTCGGGCACATCGACGCCGTCGCAGGCGAATTGCCGGATAAACCGCACCGCCTTAGCCGTCAGTTGATCCTCGAGGGCGACGAAGTCCGTCGAGCGGCGCGCCACCACGCCGCGCGGCTTCACGGTGATGGGCTTCTTCGAGTGACTCTTCCCCTTCATCATGCGGTCGAGCAACTGAGCCGCGCGATAGCCGATCAGCTCGTGATCCAGGACCACGCTTGATAACGGCGGGTCGCCTAGTTGGCACAGCGGTTCGTCATTGTCCACGCCGATCACCGCGACCTGCTCTGGCACCGCGAGGCGCCCGCGACGGCACGCGTCCAACACGCACAATGCCCGAAGGTCGTGCGCGGTCACGACGCCGAGCGGCTTCGGCAGGTCGGTCAGCCATTCCGTGAGATCCTGCTGGCCGCCTTCCCAGCTTTCCGCGAAGCGGCGTCGCGACAGCGGCGAGTACACGTGGCAGGGCCGCCCCGCCTTGCGAAGAATGTCGCAAAGCGCATCGCGTCGGGCCTTGGACCAGTAGGCGCGTTCGACGCCGACAAACGCGAAGTGGCGATAATGGCGCTCCAGCAAGTGTTCCGCCGCAGTGGCGGCGACGGCGCGATGATCGGGAATCACCAGCGGGGCGCTCAGCTCGGCGAATTGGTGCAGCGTGTCAACGGCGGGCACCTTCAGGCCGGCGACAATCCGGGCGAGGCGGTGCGTTTGAGCCCGCATGATGACGCCGTCGCCATTCCAGTCCTGCAGCCACGCGGGAGGCGGATCGTTGAGGCTGCGTTGATCGACGTAGATCGACCAATAGCCGTGCTCCGTCACATATTGCGAGATGCCGCGCAATAAGCCGCGGCCGTAGGCCATCGACGTTTCAATCACCAGGGCAACGTGCGGGACGGTGGACGACATAGGCGCTCCAGAAGTGGAGTTTTCGAGAGAAGGCCGACGGTCGGCGGCAAAAAAGTGAAGAAACCGGGACGCAAAAAAATATTGTCTTATTGTGCTCAGCGACAGTATTCTCGACCTTATCGAACTGGACCAGCCAACGCAAGCAAGTTCTGTTGGCGTCCCAGTTCGATGACTCCTCGGTTTTTTTCGTTCAAGAGTCGCTTCGCGAACCACTCCGCATGAAGAAGGCGTGATCGATTGAGCGAGTGAGGTAGGCCGGGCCGAACGATGCCCGGCCATGAGAGTCTTGTCGCAATATGAGTAGTCGCTGCGCAGTATCTGGTCACTCTCCTCGGCGCGAATCCATTCGCCGCGCGGGCTTCACCCTCGTCGAACTGTTGGTCGTGATTGCGATCATCGGTGTCTTAGTCGCCTTGCTCCTGCCGGCCGTTCAAGCCGCGCGCGAGGCCGCTCGGCGTTCGCAGTGCATGAACAACACGCGACAGGTCGCGCTAGCCTCGCAGAATTACCATGCCGCCATGGGCTCGTTGCCGCCTGGCTACGGAATGCTTCCCGCCAACGGGTACGGCACGGGCGTCACGACCGGCACGCCGTACGCTGAGTGGTCGTGGGCGGCGCGCATTTTCAGCTACATGGAGCAAACGACGATTGCCGGTCAGATCGACTGGAACTGGAATCCGGGCGGCACCGCGGCGCCGCCGGCGACGATCAAGGCGGTGGTCGATGCCAAGCTGCCGGCGTTTCATTGCCCGGCCGACGATTCGACCAACACGAATTGGAACGAAGGCAAAACTTGCTTCGCCGGCGCCGCCTTGACCGAAGGTTATGGCCGCATTTCGTACGCCGGGAACTTCGGCAACTGCTCCGACACAAACCCGCCAGGCAAAGCGCCGGCGACTGCAAGTCAGCTAGAGGCTCCGCACGAGCCCGCCCGCTATCCCAGGATTGACGGCGTTTTTAGCTACAATCACGGCGACAAGTTCGCGCAAATCACCGACGGCACGTCCAACACGCTCTTAACCGCGGAAATCATTCCGGGCGGCGTGTGCTCGATTCGCGGAGCGTTCGCCTACGACGAGGGGCCCGTGTTCATGCAATACCGGCTCCCGAACGACCCGACGCCGGATTTAGTTCGCTGGTGCGATGCGACGGACAAACTCCCCGGCGCCTTGGCGCCGTGCGAGGATTCGGTCACGCAGCTCAACATGGTGCTCCATACGGCTCGCAGCATGCACCCGGGCGGTCTTGTGATTAGCATGTGCGACGGAAGCACGAATTTCATCGCGGATGGAATCGACCTACTAGTTTGGCGCTACTTGGGCACGCCCCGGGGGGACGAGCCCGTTTCGCTTCCATGATCGTCGCTCACTTTGCTCGACAACTCTGTCCCGATCTTCGTTGAATCAACACATGCCCTGCTTTAGACTCTCGATCGCATTGATCGTCCTACTGGCGTTAGGACTTTGCATTTCCTGCAGCGGAGGCGGGACGATCGACGGCGTTAAGGGCACCGTGACGGTTGATGGAAGCCCTGTCGAAGCGGGAACGATCAGCCTGCGGGCTGATGGCGCTTCGGGTCCGCCGGCTGGCGGGGCAATCAACGCGGGGCAGTTTACGGTAACCAGCCGGAAGCCCTTGCCGACTGGCTCGTACACGGTGACAGTCCAAGCCTCGAAAAAGACCGGCCGCACGACGAAAGATCCCCAGCGCGGCGACATCGAAGAGCTGCGTCCGCTGGAGCTTGCCGATTCACCACAGCAAATTCAGTTGACGACGAACAATGCCACGAACCTTGCCCTGAGCTTTAAATCGGGTCGCCCCTAAAACGGGGCGCGGCCCGGCGAGTTTTTTCCAATTCACTTCCTTCCGAGCAAGCCAATCCCTCACAAAGTTGGAGACGCTTCCATGAGACGACTTGTCACGAGTATCGCAGGCGCCGCTCTTCTTGGCCTTGTGGCCGCTTCCACCGCCCGAGCGGTTTCAGTCCAAACCTTGTCCAATCCCGTGCCAAATGGCTACATCAAAATCGACGGAAACATTTCCGACTGGCTAGCCATCGGCGCCTTCAACCAGGACACGGTCGGCGACGGCTCAACTGGCCCCGCTCGGCCGCTCGACATCGATATTCTTCAAGGCGCCGTGGCGCACGACGCCAATAACTTCTACTTCTTGTATCGCAATGCGGGCGACAACATGGTTGACCCTGCGTCGAACTGGGTATTCATCGATCTGGATCAGAACGCCACGACGGGCCTTACGTCGATCACCGCTCTTGGTTCTATCGGCACCGATTACAATCTCGGCGGCACCGCCGGCTGGAATGCGTGGAATGCTGCGGGCGGCTTCGCCGGCGGCGCTGCTGGCAGAACCGTTGCCGTAGGCGATTCCGACGCATCAGGCGGCGCGGATTTTCTCGAGTGGTCTATCTCGCGGACCGCGGTCCAGCCAGGCGGCGGTACGTTTAATCCGCCTACCGGATCATTCAACTTAATCTTCGGCGCCGAAGATACCACCTTCGACACCAGTCCCAATAACGGCAACGTGGATTGGTTCAC
>JAICUM010000353.1 GCA_025935855.1 Pirellulales bacterium
ACGACGCCATCGACGTCGCCACGGCGGTCGCCAGCATTCGCGATTCCTTGGCGCCCCGCACGGAGCGCACCTGGTCGCTCTTGGCCGCGATGGTTGATCCAGGGATTGAGGTCTATCAGTACCGCAACAAGCAAAGCGGCGAAGAACGGCTGATGAGCGGCGATGAAGTCGCCGCGCTGCCGGACGGCGCGAACTGGACGCGCGGCGCCCCCTTAGGGCAAGGAAACCAGCCGCTGTCGATCGGCGGCACGCAGGCCGTGAAGCTCGGCTTCGGCTGGCACACCGTGGATAACATCGATCAGCTCAAGCGGCTGTACGGCGTCGATAACATTCCGATCGTCCGGCCCAACTGGGCGTTGAAACTCGTGCAGGCGCTCTCCGCGCCGGGGCTCGCCACGTTTCTTTTGTTCCTGGGACTCGTGGGCATGTACGTCGAGCTCAAGACGCCGGGCGTCGGCGTCGGCGGCGTCGTGGCGGCGATCGCGTTCATCCTGTTCTTTTGGAGCAAGTATCTGAACGGCACCGCCGGCGAGCTGGAAATCGTGATGTTCGTTGCCGGCCTGGTGCTAATGCTGATTGAGATTTTCGTCATCCCGGGCGTCGGCGTGTTCGGCCTGACCGGGGCGCTGCTCGTCGTCTTCTCGCTGGTGCTTGCGAGCCAAACGTTTATCGTGCCGAAGAGCGAGGCGGACCTCGATCAGATGCGGCGATCGATCACCGTCGTGACAGTCGCGGGACTCGGCATGATGGGATTGGCGTTCACGCTGCGCCGCTATCTGCCAAAGGCGCCGATCTTCAATCGGATGGTGCTGGAGCCGCCGCCACCGGAAGAACGCATCACGCTCTCGCACCGCGAGGCGCTTGCCGACTACTCCCATCTCGTGGGAGTTCAAGGCGAAGCGGTGACCGACCTGCGGCCGGGCGGAAGAGCGCTCATCGGCGATCAGCTTATCGACGTTATCGCCGAAGGCGTGCCGCTTGATCGGGGAACGCCGGTGGTCGTCGTGGAAGCACACGCCAGTCGCGTGCTGGTGCGCGAAGTGACGGCCTAGCTCCGGCAATTCGTCGCCGGGCTCTTTTCGGGTTCAGCCGCGAAGTGGTCGATGTCCGCTCATGGGAACGAATTCTGCTGTCAATTGGCCGGGTAATCCGCCCTGCTGTATCTCTAATGTGCGGCCCCTGTGCCGCATTCGCTTACAAATTGGTAAAATACCTGGGATGCGTTCGACAATCGTCCTGGTGATTTGCCCGCTATGAATCTGTTGGGTTCGATGGAATGGGCCATGGTCCTCCTCGTGGTGGGCTGCGGCTTTCTGATTTTAGAAGTCTTCATCCCGTCCGGCGGGCTGTTTGGCTTCTTCGCGTTCGTGGCGATCATTGCCAGCATGGTGATGGCGTTCCGCCGCGATACCACCACGGGTCTGAGCTTCATCGCCGTGGCCATGATCGCCGTGCCGGTGGCGATTGGCGTGGCGTTTAAGCTTTGGCCCAAGACGCCGATGGGCCGAGCCTTCCTCGGCGAGCTGCCGAGTGAAGAAGAGGTCAAGCTGGAGGACCCGAGGCGGACGCTTGTCGGCCGCGTGGGCATTGCCCAGTCGCTCATGCTGCCCAGCGGCTCGGTGCTGATCGACGGCCATCTCATCGACGCGGTGAGCCAGGGCATCGCCATCGACCCGGGCGATTCGGTCGTCGTGGTCGAAGTGAAGGCCAACCGCGTGATGGTTCGCCCAGCCAAGCCGCACGAAGTCGAGGAAGCGGCGGCGCGGCAAAATCGTCCGCCGGACGATCTGCTCTCGCGGCCAATCGAAGAATTCGGCATCGAGGGCTTCGAAGACGATCCGCTGGCGTAGGTCCTTGCTTGCGTTGCCATGCGCGAAGGGCTACAACGCAAGTCATCAACACGGGCCGCAGAAGTCGGCCCCTGCAAGATATTCCGCTCCCGCACGAAGTACTCTCATGCCTGATTTCGCTGGTTCGCACGCCCTCTGGCTGGCGCTGGCCGTCGTGGGTCTGATCGTCATTCTGGTCTTTCTCGCGGTGTTCACGCGCTTCGCCCGGCTGTGGATTCAGTCGGTGATGACTGGCGCCGGCATCGGCATGTTCGACCTCATGCGGATGTGGTTCCGCAAGGTGAGCCCCAATGTTATCGTCCGCAGCAAGATCATGTCCGTGCAGGCTGGGCTGGACGAGGACGAGGATCTCAGCACCAAGGCGCTCGAAGCCCATTATCTTGCCGGCGGCAATGTGCCGCTGGTCATTCGGGCGATGATCGCCGCCAAGAAGGCGAAGATCATCGACCTCAGCTTCAGGCGGGCGACGGCGATCGATCTGGCGGGGCGAAATATTCTGGAGGCCGTCCAGACCAGCGTGTATCCGCGCGTCATCGACTGCCCGCCGCAGTCCGGCAAGCGGCTCACGCTGGACGCGGTGGCGAAGAATGGCATCCAGCTCAAAGTGAAGGCCCGCGTCACCGTGCGGGCGAACCTCGATCAGCTTATCGGCGGCGCCACCGAGGAGACGATCGTCGCCCGCGTCGGCGAAGGCATCGTCAGCGCGATCGGCTCCGCGGAGACGCATGCCGAGGTGCTCGCGAACCCGGACCGCATTTCGCGAGCGGTGTTGGCTCGCAAGCTCGACTCGCAGACGGCGTTTGAAATTGTCTCGATCGACATCGCCGACATCGACGTGGGCGATAACATCGGCGCCCGCCTGCAGGCGGATCAGGCCGAGGCGGATACGCGCGTGGCCCGCGCCGCGGCTGAAAGCCGGCGGGCGATGGCGGTGTCGGCCGAGCAGGAATTCGTGGCGTCGATCGAGCAGAACCGGGCGAAATTGGTCGAGGCCGAGGCGGAAGTGCCCAAAGCGATGGCCGATGCGTTCCGCAATGGCAAGCTAGGCATTCTGGACTATTACCGGCTGAAAAACGTGCAGGCCGATACCGATATGCGAGAGTCGATCGCTAGCTCGGGCACGGTTCGCGCTCAATAATTGAGTACCGGCGCTCAATCAGTTTATATCCCGATCATTTAGCCGCGGAGCTTGCTCCGCGACTCCCGCCGGAAGCGGCGGGGGCTAAGTGCACTACAATCTTTCATGAATCTCCACCACTCAGCGCTGTTGGCCAACATCGGCGACCTGTTACAGGGGTTGCTGCCGATCATCGTCGCGGTGCTCTATGGCATCGCCCACTTGGTTGGCGCGATGCAGCAAGAGAAGCGCAAGGCAGCCGCCAAGCCGCGGCCGAAGCCGCAAGACTTCGGTACGAATCCGCAGCGCGAGCGCAAGCCGGCCGCCGCGGCCGGCAATCAGCCGACCCTCGAAGAAACGCTCCGCCGCGAGGTGGAAGAATTCCTCCGCCGCTCGCAGGGCCAACCCGCCCAACAAGCGGGTAATCAAGGCCGGCCTTCGCAGCGCACGCCGCAAGCCGCGCCTCGACAACGTCCCGCAGCGCCGTCTCGTCCGGCGAAACAGGCCGAGGGGCGATTAAAGCCTCAGGACCAACCGCGCCGGCTGGTCGATACGCCACGACTGGAGTCGCCCCGCTCGCTCTCGTCTTCGCCGGGCGAGCCGCTTCGACAGACGATCGCCCCCACATCGCTCGGCGCCGGGGTGACGGCGTATGTCAGTGAACAAATGCGCGGCACGCAGCAGCTCGTCCAGCACGCGCAGACTTTGGGCTCCGACGTGGCTCAGGCCGACGAGCGCTTGCAACAGCGTCTTCAGCAAAAGTTCGTCCACTCAATCGGCACGCTCACCCCGCTCACAACGACGGCCGTTGAGCACCGGCCCACGGGGAACTCCGCCGCGCAGGAACTTCGCGCGCTGCTCGCACGGCCCGGCGGCATCCGGCAAGTGATCATCGCCAGCGAAATCCTGCGGCGTCCGGAAGAGCGCTGGGACCACTGATCTCTTCATGGTTCGAGAATCTCAACCCTTCACTTACTCACGTCTCACTTCCCTCCCCATGCCGCTCTACGAATTCGTTTGTTCCGACTGCCAGTGTGAACAGGAACTGCTGGTTCGCCATGAGGAGACGCCGGTGTGCGAACGCTGCGGCGGCACGCGATTGACGAAACTTTTGAGCGTGCCCATCGCTCACTCCACTTCGGGCGACGCCGGGCCGCGGTCCGCCGGGGGTCCGCCGGGACCGTGCGGCTCGCACTGCGGCTGCTTTCCCACGTAGCGGCGGTTTTCAACCGCCGAGTTCGCGCGATAACGTCAGTTGCCATGGGAGCCTTCCGCGCGGATGCGTATATTTTGCTCGCGTACTGACAATTCTAGCGCATTGGCGCTAAGGGCCGGCGTCGCCGAAACCAACGACCAGAATTCCGCACCAAATGGCGGCAAGCGTCATCACGATGCACAGCTCGCGCAGGCTGAACCGCCAGGGCGTCCGGCGCCGGAGCCAGCAGAACCAGACGAGCGAGGGAATCCAGATGAGCATCGCCAGCGACAGCAGCGCGGTGGTCGTCTGAAAGCTTTGGCCGGCTGACGCATCGATGAGCATCGCGAAGAAAATGCCGTTGATCGCCAGCATCGTGCAGGGCATGGCGACGAAAGAGCTCGCCACCAGCAAAAAGCCGGAAATGAAGCACTCGATGCACATGGCGACGGTCGATCGCATGGTCGTACTATAACATCTCGCTTGGCGAGCTCGGCAATCCGCGAGCAGTTTCCTCACCGGGCGTGGCGGCAGGCCGTCTCCTGTGAAATACTGCGGTCTGTCCTTTCACCGGATAGTCGCCTTCATTTTGTCGTAATCGCCGATGGCTGACGCTGATCGTTATCCCAAAGTTGCCCAGCTGAAAAGTGTGGCGGCGCTGCGTGCGCGGCTCGCGGAGCTGGGCTGCGAGCTGCCGTTGGACGACGCGATTGAAACGGCGGCTGACGGTTCGCCGTTGGCGGCGCCGCTGGAGGTGGCCGGCTTTCGCGTGGGCAACCGCTGGTGCATTCATCCCATGGAGGGGTGGGACGCCCATCGCGACGGCTCGCCGAGCGAGCACACGCTGCGGCGGTGGCGGCATTTTGGCCGCAGTGGGGCCAAGCTCATTTGGGGGGGCGAGGCGGCGGCGGTGCAGGAAAGCGGGCGTGCCAATCCGAATCAAACGCTGGCAACGGCAGGCAATCGCGCAGGACTGAAGCAATTGCTCGATGAGCTGCAAAGTGCGCATCGCGCGCAATACGGTTCGCTGGACGGCTTGCTCGTCGGCTTGCAGCTCACGCACTCGGGGCGGTTCTGCAAGCCGGATGATCATCACCGGATGGCGCCGCGGATTGCGTACCATCATCCGCTGCTCGATGCGAAG
>JAICUM010000178.1 GCA_025935855.1 Pirellulales bacterium
AAACGACGCACGCGACGGCCGACTATGGCCCGCGCCTCATTGAGCAAGAAACCTGTGCGTACCTGCGGCCCACCGTCTGGCACTGCCAATCGCCCGAGTGCCCCGGCGCGAACCGCGAGTACATGTTTCCCGCAGCGGCCGTGGTGGAGTGTCCCCAGGAACGCATGCTCGCCGCGATCGGCCCCACGCTGGTCTGTACGGCCCTCACGAATGACGAATCCTTCCGCCGCGAACTGACGGACGCCACCAACATCGACCGTCTGAATCTCGGCCCCATTCCCACCTTCCAGATCAACTGGCTGCAGCCCCACGAAGGTAATCTCGTGGAGTTTTTGTACCGCAACCGAGCGCTGCAGCTGGCTTGATCCGTCCCGCCAATCACTCGCCATGACGCCGTTCGATTTCCGGCTACCCACGCGAATCGTTTTCGGTGCCGGCTTGGTTGCCGGGCTGGGTGAATTGGCTCGCTCGCTGGGGGAGCTCAATCGCGTGCTCCTGGTGAGCGATCCGGGCGTGGTGGCCGCGGGGCACACGCAGCGCGGGCTTGATTCACTGTACGCCGCCGGCTTCACGACGAAGCTCTTTCGCGATTTCGCTGAGAATCCAACAACGGATCATGTGGAAGCCGGTCTTGCACTCGCACGCCAGTTCCGCCCGGAGCTGATCATTGGCTTCGGTGGCGGCAGCAGTATGGACTGTGCCAAGGGAATCAACTTTCTCTACTCCTGCGGCGGCCGGATGCAGGACTATTGGGGCGTCGGGAAGGCGACGGCTGAGCTGCTCCCGATGATCGCGGTTCCGACCACGGCCGGCACCGGCAGCGAAACGCAGTCCTTCGCGCTCATCTCCGACGCCCAAACACACGTGAAAATGGCCTGCGGCGACAAGCGCGCCGCATTTCGCATCGCGCTACTCGATCCGGAACTCACGGTGACGCAGCCCACGCGCGTGACGGCGCTCACCGGTTTTGACGCCATCGCGCACGCGGTCGAAACGGCCGTAAGCAAAGCGCGCACGCCCCTGTCCCACGCCTTCAGCCGCGAAGCGTGGCAACATCTGGCGCCGAATTTCTTGCGCGTCATCGCCGAGCCGGAGAACTTCGAAGCCCGCGGCGCGATGCAACTAGGCGCATGTCTGGCCGGGTTGGCCATCGAGAATTCGATGCTCGGCGCCGCCCACGCGGCAGCGAATCCGCTCACGGCGAGCTACGGCATTTCTCATGGCGACGCGGTCGCCCTCATGCTGCCGCATGTCGTTCGGCACAACGGGCCGTCGGTTGAATCGCAATACCGGGCGCTCGTCCTCTCCACTGCGTTCAATCGCGACACGCCCGATCAGCGGGCTGGTTCCAGCGGCCTGGCGCAATTCCTTGCCGAAGCAGCCGCCTCCGCGGGACTTGCCACGCGGCTGCGCGATCAGGGCGTCGATCGGCAGCGCCTGCCGCAATTGGCCGCCGACGCGATGAAGCAATGGACCGCTGGCTTCAACCCCGTCGAAATGCAGCACGAAGATTTTCTGCGACTCTATGACCAAGCGTACTAATCCCAGCCTACGATCCCAAGTAGCTGGCGGGCCACGCCCGCCGGGACGGCGCCGGAGTTACGCGTGTCGCGCCGCCATCCCGGACCGCGTGGCGGTCCGGCTAGCTAGAGTGCTGCGTTGTGTGGCGGTGTTGGGTTGTGTCAGTGAATTCCTAATCGCAACGCCGCTCTATGCCGATTGGACGCTCATTCGTGGCGACTTAAACGCCACGGGCGCTGTCGTCGGACCGCGTCCCTCGCCGCCGCCGCATGCGTTCGACATCGCCTGGACTTATCAGGCCAAGGGGAGTGGCATCGACGCCACGGCCTCAATCGCCGCCGGCGTTGTGTACGTCGGCGACGCGGACGGAACCTTCCATGCGATCAAGCTCGCCGACGGCAAGAGCGTATGGACGAAGAACTTCAAGGACTCCGGTTTCGTCGCCGGCTCCGCCATCGTCGGCGACCGCATTTACTGCGTCGATTTCAACGGCGTCGTTCGCTGTTTGAAAATCGACGATGGCGCCACCGTGTGGGAATTTCCGACCGAAACCTCGTTGTACGCCGCGCCGAATGTTGAAAACGGCATTGTCCTGATCGCCGCGGAATCCGGCCAGTTGTTCGGCCTGGATGCCGCGACGGGGAAGAAGAAGTGGGAGCCCTTCACGATCGATCAGCCGCTCCGCTGCTGGCCGACCGTCGTAAACGGCAACGCGCTGATTGCCGGCTGCGATGGCAAGCTACATCTCGTGGCCGTCGCTACGGGGAAGGAGACGCAGGTGATCGACATCGGCGGCCCAGCCGACGGCATGCCCGCGGTGCTTGGCAACAAGGTGTATTTCTGCACGGCCGCCGGCGTCTTTCATGCGATGACCATTCAACCCTTGAAAGACGCCTGGCATTTTGAACAGAAGGGCCAGGGGGAAACGATCCATGCGGCCGCGGTCTGCGATCAAGCCGTCGTGCTCAGCACGCACGACAAACGCGTCGTCGCGCTTGATCCGGCGAATGGCCAGGTCAAATGGTCGGTCCCGCTTCGCGCCAGGGCCGAAAGCTCGCCGGTGATCCTCGGCGACTCGGTGTTCGTCGCCACGACCCGCGGCCGGATGCACCTGTTCGATCTGGCCAAGGGAGGCGAGCGCTGGCAAACCGACGTCGGCGGCCGGTTCAGTGCGTCGCCCGCCGTTACGGACGACCGCATCGTGATCGGCAACGAAGACGGGACGCTCTACTGTCTGGCGCCGAAGAAGTGACATGACGAGGATCGAGCATCGAGCATCCAGCATCCCCCACCCAGCCGCCCGCCTGAGTACAATACTCGCATGACCGCAGAAGCCACCAAGACCGAAGTCGGCAGTTACTTCATCAGCAATTACCCGCCGTTCTCGCAATGGTCGGCGGACAACCTGGGCGACGTCCAGGCTGCGCTGAATTCACCACCGGCCAATGTGCCGCTCGGGCTGTACCTGCACATTCCGTTCTGCCGCAAGCGGTGCAAGTTCTGCTATTTCAAAGTCTTCACCGACAAGCACGCCGACCAGATCGAGCGCTATCTGGCCGCCTTGTCTCGCGAGATCGAACTGGTCAGCCGCGTCCCAGCCATGGGCGGCCGGCCGTTTCGCTTCGTTTACTTCGGCGGCGGCACCCCGTCGTTCCTCAGCGAGAAGCAGCTCCGCCGCCTGGTGAACCGCCTCGAGCAGAACATCCACTGGGACAAGGCCGAGGAAGTAACGTTCGAATGCGAGCCGGGGACGCTCAGCGAGCCGAAGGTCCGCGCGCTGCGCGAGCTGGGCGTCACGCGGCTAAGCCTCGGCGTCGAGCACTTCGACGACGAAATTCTTCGCGAGAACGGCCGTGCCCACGAATCGGGAGAGATTTACCGTGCTTGGCCATGGATCAAGGCCGCCGGTTTTCCGAACGTGAACATCGATCTCATTGCCGGCATGGTCGGTGAGACGGACGACAAATGGCGGGAAACCGTCCGCCGCGCCTTGGAATTGGAGCCAGACAGCGTCACGATCTACCAGATGGAGTTGCCGTTCAACACGGTGTATTCGAAGGACATCTTAGGTAACGACATCGAAACGCCGGTGGCCGATTGGCCGACGAAGCGCGCCTGGGTCGATTACGCGTTCGACCAATTCGCCGCGGCTGGTTATTCGGTATCGAGCGCTTACACGATGGTCCGCCATCCGGAGCGCGTGAACTTCAGCTACCGCGACAACCTGTGGCGCGGCAGCGACCTCTTGGCCACGGGCATCGCCAGCTTTGGCCACATCTCGGGCCTCCACTATCAGAATCACGCTGAGTGGGAACAATACTGCGGCCGTCTGGAGCAAGGCGAACTACCGCTGAATCGAGCGTTACGCCTCACGCCGCGGCAGGCGCTCATCCGCGAGCTGATCTTGCAACTGAAGAAGGGCTATCTCGACATCCCGTACTTCCGCAAAAAGTATGACGTGGATGTTCTCGACGAGTGGCGATCGACTTGGGACGACTACGCGGCGGAAGGCTTTGCCACGTTGGAAGACGACCGAGTGGAGCTGACGCGCGCGGGCCTGCTACGGGTCGACGCCTTGCTGCCGGCGTTCTTCGAGCCGGAATTCCAGCACGTGCGATATACCTAGCGGCGGTGAGGCGTGGCGCCGGTGCTGTCGTCCGGTCTTTCCGAGAGCGGATTCGAGTCTCGGAGAGACTCGGCTACGAGCAGCGAGTCTCGGAGAGACTCGGCTACGGGAATGGCGTTCTGACCGCAGTAGCAGACGAGCGCGCTGTTTTGGAAGCCGCCGGTCATTTGCGGACAGCGCATGGTGTCGTAATACCAGCGCATGACGAACACGTGGTTCGAGAGCCCTAGATCGACGATGCCGACGACGGGATGCGGCGCGCCGAAGACTTCGTAGTTATTCACGCCGAGCCGGTTCACGTGGGCGCCGTAGCCGCTGACGCCCGCGATCCAGTAGTTCTCGACGCAGCAGGCGTGCGAGGTGATGCACAGGCGGTCGAAGATTTCCTCGTGCATTTGCTCCGGCGGGTCAAGTAGCGTGAGCTGAGCGAACGGCCCCAAATCCGCCAGGCACACGGCGGCCTGGGCGATGACCACCGTGCCGAGGCTGTGGCCGATGATTTGCGTCCGGCAGGGATTCACGCCAGCGCAGCGCAGGGCGGCGGCCATTTTCCTTCCCTGCTCGTGGCCCACGTTGATCGGCCCGTCGCCCAGCGCCGGCACGTGTACGCCGTTCCAGTCCCAGCTCAAGATGTTGTAGCTGTCACCGCAGCGGCATTTGAGCGCCGCCGCGCCCGCCGGACCGAAGGTGCAGCGAATGAGTCGCGGCGCGGGGTTCCAGCCGTGCGTGATGACGATCGTCGGCTTTGACGGGTCAATCGGGTCGCAGGGGTGGGCGTTGCACGAGTAGTTCAAGAGCACACCCATCCGGCCGTTTCCGCCTTTTTGCAGCACGGCGGTGTTCAGGCCGCAGCCTGAAGCGAAGGCGCAAGCGGCGAGGAGCGCCGACAAATTGAATCCGGCTGGTCGCATCCTTGCGGTCCAGGAGGGTTGTGCGGGCGGCGGGAAGTTTATGGCGGGGCTTTGCCGGTGGGGCAAAGTGGTGCGGCGGGTGGGCGCGTAGCGTTGGCGCCGCGTCTGCTGAACTATCGGTTCGCGCCCGGGCGTAACTGAAAGTATAGAAATTGATCACAAAGTCGCGTGCCATGCCGACGTCCGCAAGGGCATGTGACTCCAGGCAAACATGCCCACGTCGGCGGACCTCCGTGGGCATGGCACTCGTTCATTTAGAATTCTGAACATCAATAAACCGCGAGTGAGCAGGTCAGCCTGGGTCATGGCTTTTTGCTCACGCCTTTTTTTACTTCGGCAGGTTCAAGCGATTGGGGCTTCACTTCCGGGACGTGGGTGTCCTTCTGACCTTTGCGAAGCAACTTACGCGCGCTGGCGGCGAGGCGCTCGTAGTCCTGGCGCATGGCTTCGATTTCCTTGTCTTCCATTTCCTCGAGGTCGAGCAGGGCGTTATGGGCGCCTTCGCTGCAGCGAATGATCTCATCGAGCTTGATGTGGATGGCGGCTGTATCTCGGTTTTGCGTGTTCTGGATTAGAAACACCATCAGGAACGTCACAATCGTCGTACCAGTGTTGATCACCAGTTGCCAAGTGTCGTTGAATTGGAACATCGGGCCGGTAACCGCCCAGACGACGATCACAAGGGCGGCAAGAATAAAGGCGATCGGATGGCCCGTGGCGCGGGATGCCCATTTGGCGAAACGGGTGAAGGGATGGTTACGTCGTCTCATGGACATGGGAGTTTTGCCTGAATAAAGCAGGATTCTCGTTCAACGTGCGAAAGCTGATCGTGTTCGCGGCGCGACCGCCTTTGGATAGGCATTTGCCGCTCACGCTGAGATTCGCGTGAGCAAATCGCGGGTCGCTTTGGCAGACCCAGCCGGAGACATGGAAAATGTAGGCCGTTTCGATGTTAGAATTTGGCCGCCGGCCGTGGGCCAACGCAATGGAAGAGCTGCTTTTTGCCGCGAATCGCGCGAATGGGCTCGAATCCCATGGGCAAAGCCAAGCGGTGGCCGTGGGCTGTTTGGGTAGTGAGAATAATCAAGAATGGATATCAATCGATTTTTTGGCGAGTCCGGCTTGGAGCCGTTTGTAGCAGGGTATTGGCATCGCTTGCCATTTGCCGGTAGCGGACTGGCGCGAAACTCCGCGACGCTCCGCGGATGGGACACATTGGGCGAGGTCATAAACTCCGCCGAGGCAGATGTCATCGTGGTGCGGGGCGGAGAGCAGTGCCCAGGCCTGCGGCCTTGGAGCTTGGACGAAGCGCAAACACTAAGCCGCGAGCGGCATACCATAGTCGTCCGGCATGCGGAGCGACACCACGCGGGACTACGGGAACTCGCGCGGGCGTTCGAGCAAACGTTTTGCGGGCCGGTCGATATTCAGATGTTCGCCACGCCGGCTGGCGAGGCGGGGTTCTCTTGGCACTACGATGCGGAGGATGTGTTCATCCTGCAGACGACCGGCGAGAAGGAGTACTCGCTCCGAAAGAACACGGTGAATCCCTGGCCACTGGAAGAGACGCTGCCGGCGGACATGCGTTACGAGCGCGAGATCATGCCGATAATGCGGGTGACGCTGAAGGCGGGCGACCTGCTGTACATTCCGTGCGGCTACTGGCACAAGGCGGACGCCAGCGCGTCGGTGGAGGCGGCATTGTCCTTGGCTGTGGGAGTGATGAGCCGCTCGGCGATGGAGGTGTTTGATTGGCTGCGGCCGAGGTTGTTGGAGTCGATGCTGTGGCGGCAGCGCTTGCCGCTCGCTTCGGCGGCGTCGCCGCTTGGTGACGAGGAGTTGGAATCAACGTATCGAGAGTTGTGTGAACAGCTGGGAGCGGATCTCGCGAAACGTTTGAGCGACCCGCGGACAGCACGCGATTTTTTGAAAGGGATTATCGCTGGCGACCAGTTGAAGAAGTGAACCGCGGATTTCACGGATCGCGGATCAGGGGAACCATTCGAGGAGAACCGCCGAGCGGAGCGACGTCTTTCTGCTCAGACGGCGACTTGGTCAAAACATCGGAGAGGCTAAGTCATAGGCTTGCCATGCCTACTTTCGCGGCACGCGATTTCCTCGACCACCCCGTGCCTTCTAACTGATCTGCGACGCTTTCTCGTTGTCTTGTAACGATTTGCGTTCCGGCGCTGGTGTCCCGGGCGCCGCGTTTTCCACTGCTGGCACAGCCCTTGCGAACGGCCCGTTCGCCTGCCGCCGGAATAGTCCTTTTCGGAAGCGGGTGCAGTCGAATCAGGCGGAATGTTGGCGGACTCTTTCGGGCTGCGGTCTTGGCTCGCGCAGCGGGTGACGGCCCGCAGGGATGTCGAGGTCCAAGCTCTCTGGGTGCTGCACGGCGCTATTGGGGCGCCGTTGGCTTTTCGCCGTTGGCTGCAGCATTAGTTGCATCCCCGCCGTCCCAGCGCCGGCTGGAACAGGGCATCCTAATTCTGTGCAAGGAGCTTTTGCCATGGAGCTTGTTCTCCGAGCTTGTGCGTCTGTTCGTATGAAGCGTCTTTTAGCGTTGGCCCTTTTTGGCGCATGCCTGACAACCTTGGCCCTTTCTCGCGCATCGGCTCAGGAAGCGATCACCGAGAGTTCCGTGCCGACGCCGGATTTGGCGTCGGTCGATGCGAAGGCGACCAGCGCGCTGCTGGCGGGCAACACGGCGTGGATGCTGACGGCCAGCGCGCTGGTGCTGTTTATGACGGCGCCGGGGCTGGCCATGTTTTACGGCGGGCTTGTGCGGAAGAAGAACGTCCTGAGCGTCATGATGCAGTGCATCTTTCTGATGGGCATGATGACCGTCATCTGGGCGTTGTACGGCTACAGCCTGGCGTTCGGCGGCAGCGAAGCCTATGTCGGCAACGGCGAATACCTGTTGATGAAAAACGTCGAGCGCGGCTGGAACGACACGGCCAAGACGCCGATCGAGCCGATGTTCTACGTCGGCGCCACGGACACAAATCCCGGCACGCCGATTCCGATGTACGCCCACATGCTGTTTCAGGGCATGTTTTTCATTATTACGCCGGCGCTGATTTGCGGCGCCTTCGCGGAGCGGATGAAGTTCAGCGCGATGGTCGTCTTCCTGGCGTTGTGGGGGACGCTCATTTACTGTCCTCTATGCCATTGGGTGTGGGACGGCGGCATCCTGGCGTTTGGGTCGAAGTACGCCTGGTCTGGCGGGGCGCTGGACTTTGCGGGCGGGACGGTCGTACACATTAGCTCGGGGATTTCCGCCCTGGTGTGTGCGCTGGTATTGGGCAAGCGGCGTGGCTTCGGGCATGAAGACATGCGGCCGCACAATCTGACTTATACGGTGCTCGGCGCCGGAATGCTGTGGGTCGGTTGGTTTGGGTTCAACGCCGGCAGCGAACTGCTGAGCGATCACCTGGCCTCGAGCGCCTTCTGCGCGACGCACTTCGCGGCGGCAGCGGGGCTGCTCGGCTGGTCGATGTACGAATGGCTGCACAACGGCCGCCCGAGCGTGCTGGGCGCCGCGTCCGGCGCCGTGGCCGGCCTGGTGGTGATAACGCCGGCGTCAGGCTATGTGAACCCGATGCCAGCGCTGGCGATGGGCTTCATCGGCGGCGTGGTGTGCGCCTTTGCGTGCAGCAAAGTGAAGGGCAAGTTTGGCTACGACGATTCGCTGGATGCGTTCGGCGTCCACGGCGTCGGAGGCACCCTCGGGGCGCTGCTGACCGGCGTGT
>JAICUM010000738.1 GCA_025935855.1 Pirellulales bacterium
CTACACGTCCGCCGCGAGCAGCAACAAGCTGCTCGGCTCCTACATCGGCACCGACGCGACCGGCACCAAGGGCATCCAGAACGGTTCGAGCGGCGTCGCGATCTACGGCGCGGCGAACAACGTGATCGGCGGCACCAGCGCGGGTTCTCGCAACGTGATCAGCGGCAACCAGACCGACGGCATCGTCATCAACTCCAGCGGCGCCAAGAACAACTCGATCCTCGGCAACTACATCGGCACGAACGCCGCCGGCACCGCCAAACTCGGCAACGGCAACTACGGCGTCGAGATCTCGCAACCCAACAACACCGTCGGCGGCTCGGCCAGCGGCAGCCGCAACGTGATCAGCGGCAACAAGTATTCCGGCGTCGTGCTGTGGCTCAGCAGCGGCGGCTCGTGCAGCGTCAAGGGCAACTATATCGGGACCGACTACACCGGCATGGTCGACCTCGGCAACTCCTGGCGCGGCATCGACGTCAGCAACGGCTCGTCGAACAACGTGATCGGCGGCTCGAGCAGCGCCGAGCGGAACGTGATCGCCGGCAACGACCAGGACGGCATCCTGGTCTACCAGGGCAGCAACAACCTCATCACCGGCAACTACATCGGCCTCGGCTCCGACGGGAAAAAGTCCATCGGCAACACCGAGGACGGCATCAGCCTGCCGTCGGCCAAGAGCGTGACGATCACGAACAACCGCATCGGCAACAACGGCGGCTACGCGGTCAATGCGGCGACCAGCAGTGGCACGAAGATGACGGCGAACCTCGTCGTCAACGACACGCTGTTCGCGATCAAGCAGTCGTAAGGGAAACGCTTCGCGCCAAGACGGCCAAGACGCCAAGACCGCCAAGAGGAGACAGAGCACGGGCTTTGTTTTCACTTGGCGGGCTTGGCGTCTTGGCGTTCTTGGCGGAACGCATTTCTTCGTTAGCCACCGACCCGGCGGCCGTTGCCTCCGTATGATTAGTAACGGAGAAAGCGGCCCGAATGACGACGGAAACATTCGCCCAGATTCCTGTTGAAACGACGCCCGGCGCGGCCCCGGAACTGCTCGCGCCCGCGGGTGATTGGGACGCGATGCGCGCGGCGGTCGCCAATGGCGCCGACGCCGTCTACTTCGGCCTGCGCGGGGGGACCTTCAACGCCCGCTACCGCGCGACCAACTTCTCGGTCGACGAATTGCCGGAGGTCATGCGTTACCTCCACGGCCACAACGTTCGCGGCTACGTCGCGTTCAACACGCTAATTTTCTCCGACGAATTGCCCGACGCCGTCCGCGTCATCCGCGCGATCGCGGAAGCGCATGTTGACGCCGTCATCGTGCAGGATCTGGGACTCGCGGCACTCATCCGGCGAATGTGCCCGGGCCTCCATGTACACGGCTCCACGCAGATGACGCTCACCGAGCCGCTCGGCATCGAGTTCGTCCGCGAACTCGGCGTGCGGCGGGTCATCCTCGCGCGCGAGTGCTCCACGCACGACATCCAGCGCATCACCGCCGCGACGGACATGCCGGTCGAGGTCTTCATCCACGGCGCACTGTGCGTCAGCTACAGCGGCCAGTGCCTCACGAGCGAATCGCTCGGCGGCCGCAGCGCCAACCGCGGCCAGTGCGCCCAAGCCTGCCGCTTGCCCTACGAGCTGGTTTGCGACGGCAAAGACATCGACCTCGGCGAGCAAAAATACCTGCTCAGTCCGCAAGATTTGGCCGCCTACGATCTTGTCCCGCAACTCATCGAAGCCGGCGTGTGTAGCTTCAAGATCGAAGGACGGCTGAAGACGCCCGAATACGTCGCCAACATCGTCCGCCACTATCGCCGGGCCATCGACGCCGCCCTCGCCCTCCAGCCGATCGAATTCTCACCCCGCGATGTCGAGGAAATGGAACTCTCGTTCTCCCGCGGATTCTCTCCCGGCTGGCTCGGCGGCTGCGACCACAAAATGCTCGTCCCCGCCACGAGCTCCTCCAAACGCGGCGTTCTCCTCGGCCACGTCCGCGGCATC
>JAICUM010000218.1 GCA_025935855.1 Pirellulales bacterium
CTCCGCCGCACTGCCTGATGGTCTCATGCATTCCCATACGATGCTAGCTCAGGCTAGGGTTCATTTCACGCGCAGAGATCAATAGGACGCCAAAACTGGCTGTCATTAATAAAGTCAGCGTCGAAACTTCTGGAATTGTGATCGCGGCTCCAAGCGGAGATCCGTACTGGCCGCGCCAGATGGCGAGGTCGGCGGCGTTGACTCGGCCATCGGCATTGGCGTCGCCGTCGCCGTGGCTGGCGCTGGGGCCGAGGCCGAGGCGTCGTTGCCAGATGAGGAAGTCGGTGCCATCGGCTTTTCCATTGGAATTGAAGTCGGCTTCGAGCCCGGTGACTTGCAAGGAGGCCGTGAGCCCGTCCGTCTTCAGATTGTTTTGGACGACGCGAGCGCCGGTGAAGAAGCCGTTGTGATTCTGTCCGCCCAGGGTCATCACGCCGATGTGGTCGGTGACGAGCGTGAGGACGAGCGTATCGGCGGTCGTCGGAACCACGCCGCCCAGCGATGCGAAGGCGGCGTCGGCCGTGCCGAGGTTGTCGTGGATGGAGACGCCTTGCGTGACGGTTCCCGTGAAGGGATTTTCGCCCGGGTTGAGGTCGTCGAACACCTCCGAGTTCGGAGCGATCGAGAGAATCGATCCGCCGCTGAATTGAAGGCCGATTTCGACGGCTGCCGCTGACGCAATGTCGGGCCGCAGCAGCACCTGCCAAGCCTGGTTGCCGTCGGCTTGCGAGCCGCCGTAGCGAAAGAACAGGCTTGAGCCGCGCGCGGGTGCGCTGCACGCCAGGCAGATCATCAGGAAAGGCGCCGACCTGGTGAGCAATAGTCTTTGGGCGAGCATCAACGATCGATCCAATGGCGCAAGGGGCGCGCCGGGCTTGATTTTCTAAGATTGCGTCGCGCTTGACGCAGGCTCAAATGATATGACAATTAAACCACGGAATTGCACGGATTTCCAGCTAAATGAAGGCGTTGGCCCTAAAAGTAGGTTCCGCTTGCCGAGCGGGACCTCGACGACTGAAATGTTCGGCGTTTCCGAAGGAGGGTCCCTTCCGGCAGAAGGGACCCACTGGCCGAGGGATCTTTTCAGGAACTTACTTCATGTCCGTTCCAGACAGCATTTCGCTTGAAGATTCGCTCACGACGCCGGAGTTTCTATCCGACCCTTATCCGCTCCTGAAGTGGCTTCGCGCGAATGAGCCGGTCCACTGGAACGACGCCATCGGCGGCTGGGTGGTCGCCCGCTACGACGACATTGTCGTCACGATGAAAGACACGGGCACGTACTCGAATGAGGGGCGGCTGGGCCGGGCGATCGATTACTTGCCAGCCGAAACGAAGGCAAAGCTCGCCGCGTTCCGGGACCATTATCGTACCAAGGGCTTGTTGCACTCTGACCCGCCCGATCACACTCGGCTGCGAAGCTTGGTGCAAAAGGCCTTTAGCCCGCGCATGGTCGAGCTGATGCGGCCGCGCATCCAGGAGATCGTCGATGAGCTGCTGGACAAGGCGGCGTCCAAGGGCTGCATGGAGGTGATTCAAGAGATCGCGTTTGCGCTGCCGGTGACGGTGCTGGCCGACATCATGGGCGTGCCGCAGGGAGACCGGGTGCATTTCCAGCGGTGGGCCGATTCGCTGCTCGCTTTCCAGGGCGTGAATAAACCGGATCTTGGCATCCTGGAACACGCGCAGCAGACGCTCATTGAAGTCCGCGAATACCTGGCCGATCTGATCGCTCGGCGGCGCAAGGAGCCGGGGAAAGACCTGGTGAGCGAATTGGTGGCCGCTGAGTCTGAGGGGCAGCGCCTGACGCAAGACGAGCTGATCAACACCGGCGTGACGCTGCTCGTGGCGGGCCACGAGACGACGACTTCGCTCGTCGGCAATGGGCTGTTCCTGCTGCTCAGCCATTTGGAGCAATGGCGACTGCTGAAGAGCGACCGCTCGCTGTTGCCGGCTGCCATTGAAGAAATCCTGCGGTTTGAGAGCCCGGTGGCGCGGCAGCCGCGGGTGATCAAGCGAGACGCGGAGCTGGGCGGCAAGCAATTGCACGCCGGACAAATGTTGTTTCAGTTGTTGAATTCGGGCAACCGGGACGAAGCGTACTTCGACGACCCAGAGGAGTTCGACATTCGCCGTGAGAAAAACCGTCACATCGCCTTTGGATACGGCGTACACTTCTGCATTGGGGCCTCGTTGTCCCGAACTGAGGGGTTGATCGTCTTCGACACGATCCTGCGGCGGCTGCCGGATATCCGGTTGGTCGACGAGAAGCCGCACTGGGACGTGGCGAAGCGGAATTCTCGGGTGCTTAAGACGTTGGAAGTCGAGTTTTAGCGTCGCCTGGGTGGCGAATTGCGGAAGGCTCGCTAAGCCGTAAGCGGTTGGTTGGCAGCGTGACCGCCGGTGCTCGTTTCATTTTTTGGGGCGCCATGTCGAGACGGATTACAACATTGCTAGTCGGCGGCGGCTGGTGCGTTTGGTTATTGAGCGGCGCCAGCTTGCGGGGGGCCGCGCCGAGTAGCGATGCGACTCACGTGCGCGAGGGGTTCAGGGTGGAGCTGGTCTATGCTCCGCCGCTGCAGTCCCAGGGCTCGTGGGTGAGCCTGACGGTGGACGATCTCGGCCGGCTGATTGCAAGCGACCAGTATGGTGCGCTGTATCGGGTGACCCCGTCCGGCATTGGCGAGGGGGCGTCCAAGTCGCAAGTCGTGCGAGTGCCCGCCGCGATTGGGTCAGCCCAGGGTCTCGCGTTTGCCAACGGCGCGCTGTACGCGGTAGTTAATTCGCAAACGGAACCTAAAGGCAACGGACTGTATCGCGTCGGGGATTCGAACGGGGACGGCGACTTGGACAAAGTCGAGCTGCTGCTTCCGTTGCAAGGGTCAGGAGAACATGGTCAACACGCTGTTGTGGTCTCGCCGGATAAGCGGTCACTTTTTCTTTGCGCGGGGAATTACACGCCGTCGCCGAGATTCACCGGCTCACACATCACCACTGGTTGGGGCGAGGATCAGCTTCTGCCACGGCTCGAAGATCCGGCGAAGCAGGGGACAGGCGTGCCGGCTCCGGGCGGTTGGATCGTGCAGACTGATCTCAACGGCCGGCAGTGCGAGCTGTTCAGCGTCGGCTACCGGAACATCTATGACATGGCGTTCAACGGCGACGGCGAGCTGTTCACATTTGAATCGGACATGGAATTCGACGCCGGGACGCCTTGGTACCGGCCGCCGTCCTTGTTGCACGTGACGAGCGGCGCGGACTACGGATGGCGCGGCGGCGACGGGCTGTGGCCGGCTTACTATCCCGACACGCTTCCGCCGATGGCGACGGCGCCGCCAGGTTCGCCGACGGGATTGGCGTCGGGGGCGGAGACGAAGTTCCCGCCGAGGTATCAGTCGGCGCTGTTTGCGGGCGATTGGAGCCGCGGGGCGATCTACGCGGTTCATTTGGCGCCCGTCGGCGCCAGCTATCGAGGAGAATTGGAAGTGCTGGCCGAAGGGCTGGCGGGCGTCACTGATCTGGCGGTCAATCCGCAGGACGGCGCGCTTTATTTTGTGGTAGGCGGGCGGCGGACCGATTCAAAGCTCTATCGGATCGTTTGGACAGGATCGCAGTCGTCAAAAGCGGTTGCTGCTGCGGAAAGCGACAACGCGAATGCTTCGAGCGATTTAGAAGCGGCCGCGACCGCTCGGGGGACACGGCGGTCGCTTGAACGACTGCACCTTATTACGCTCGGCGGCGCCGAGGCGGTGATCTGGCCGAGCTTGTCGAACTCCGACCGCTTTATTCGCTTTGCCGCATTGACAGCGTTGGAACGAACTGACCCGTCGTCGTGGTTCAAGCAGTGCCTAGACGAGCCGAATGTTCTTGCGAAGTTCACGGCGTTCATTGCGCTGGCGAGAGGGAACGAACCGGCGCGGCCCGATGCATGGGTGGACGCCATTCTGGCGGCCGATTTTCCGAAGCTCTCGGAAGAAGAACAGCAGACGGTCCTCCGGGCGACGGCCTTGGGCGTGATGCGTTTCAAGACGCTGACGCCGGCGATGCAGGAGCGCCTGGCGGCGGGCATCGCGCCATGGTATCCGACACACCGGGCGGAGGTTGATCGCGAGCTGGCGAAGCTGCTCGTTCGGTTCAAGTCGCCGACGATCGTCGGTCCGTTGGCGAAGCAACTCGTCTCGGAGGCTCGTTCGGAAGCGGCCATCGACGCGGCCGTCACCCTCAGTGCGGCGACGGCCGGCTGGACTCCACAGGCGCGAACGGCAGCGCTTGATTGGTTCGATCAGGCGGCCTTGCATGATGGTCATCGTTCGTTTTATCCCTACTTGATTGCGACGAGGGTCCGGTTCATTGCAGGCTTTTCCGGTGACGAACGAAAATTGTTTGCGGCACGGCTGGCGCCGCCAGTGGTGAAATCCACGGGCGAGCCGGCGGCGCCCCCTCGCAAGTTCGTCAAGGCATGGACGGTTAATGAAGTCGTCGCGGCGGCGACTTCCGCAAGCACCAAGCTTGACGGCGACAACGACGAAGCGGCAGGCCGCAGGCTTTACAGCCAGTTGGGTTGCGCCGCTTGCCATGCCATCGGCGGAGTGGGGGCGGCGGTTGGACCCGATTTGACTAACGTGGGCCGCCGCTACACCGTCCAAGACTTGGCGCGTGCCATCGTCGAGCCTAACGCCGAGGTGCCGGATATCTATCGGCAGACGACGTTCCTGGCAGGCGGCCGCAGCATCACCGGCCGCTTTACGAACATGACCGCGGACACCATTTCAGTGACCACCGACGTGCGTGATCCGGCGAGCGTTGTGAAACTACGTCGCGATGAGATTGAATCCCAGAAGCTATCGTCCGTTTCACCGATGCCGGAGAAACTTCTGGACACGCTCAACGCAGGGGAAGTGGCGTCCCTCTTCGGGTTCCTGCGGCGAGGCGGCTTAAGTGTCGGCTCGGCATCCTCGTCCGCGCAAACGGCGCGCTGACGGCATCCTCTGAGCGCGTCAGTCTTTCGCTTCAACTCGGTAAAGCGCGCTTGCGGTGCGGATGATCAAGGCGTCCCCGGTGACTGCGAATGAGGCGAGGATGGGCTCGCCGAGGTCGTTCTTGTCGAGTTGCTCAAAAACTGGCTTTGCCGCCAGCACGTAGCATACGCCGCTGTCATTGGGAAAATAAACGCGTCCGCCGGCCGCGGTGGGGGACGCGGAGAAATTGCCGCCGAGCCGCTTCTTCCAAACGAGCTTGCCGGTGGCGATTTCCGTGGAGGCGGCAATCCCCGCGTCATTCACCATGAACACATAGCCATCCACCGCGACAACCGAAGAAGTGAGAGGGACGAACTTGTTGTGCCGCCAAGCGATATGCGTGCCGGAGACATCGCCGGATCCGTCGGGGCGAATCGCCACTAGCTCCGGCGGCGCCTCGCCGCCGTTGCAGACCAGCACCACACCGTCTGAGAACACGGGTCGCGGCACGAGCGACCAGCGTTTCTCAAAGTCCACATGCCATAGCTCGCGCCCGTCAGCGGGATCATAGCTGCCGATCATGTGGCTGCCGGGACTGACGAGCTGCACGCCGCTGGCGGTTTGCGACGACGGGATTGCCAGCGGGGTCGAAAAAGCAAACTTCTCGAACGTCATGGGACGGCGAGGAGTGCGCCATAGTTCTTTGCCCGTATGCCGATTGAGGGCGACGATGAAGGGATCTTGGACGCCGTCGCAGTTGAAAACGAGAGCATTTCCGGCAATGACTGGCGATCCGCCGGCGCCGTGCCGCGCGTCGTACCTAATGTCCGTGTTCCGCCAGAGAATGTTTCCGTCCATGTCGAGGGCGGCCGTGCCATGCGGGCCGAAGTGAACGTAAATCTGCTCGCCATTGGTGATGGGTGTCGGGCTGGCGAAGCCGTTTTTGGCGTGGCCGGATTGGTATTGTCCGGGGGAGTAGTGAAAGACTTCGCGGTCCCAAACGATCTTGCCGGAACCTGCCTCAAGCGCAAGTGCTCGCAGGCTTAAACCGACGTTGGCGGAGTTTCTCCCCGTGGGCTCGTTGTTGGAAACGTCAGGCGCCGAATGATGACCTGGCGTCGCCTCCTCCTGCATGGCGGTCGTCGCATAGATGCGGTTGCCATAGACAATTGGCGAGGACCAACCGTTGCCGGGAAGGCTTGCCTTCCAAGCGATGTTTTTCTCGGGACTCCAGTGGATGGGCGGATTGGCGTGGGCCGCCAGGCCCTGTCCAGTGGGGCCGCGGAATTCAGGCCATTGGTCGCCCTTGGTTGTCCCGGCCAATGCTTGGGCAAGTACTAAAACAGCGAATGAACACGTCTTTGCCGTACAAGCATTGAGTACCTTAAAGCCTGCGGGAGTCGTCATTTGCGGGATCATCACCATCGCTCCTTGGGCCCCTGTCCCAGCCCGAAGGCCCAGGCTGTCTGGCAGACTGCCATTAGCAAAAAGATGTAGAAAACGAGGAATCCGACGGGCGGGTTATTGACTCTGTGGCCGGAGTTAATTATCTTACAAAAGCGCGATTTGTATTACAATTCGCGAACGGCGGTTTCTGTTCCTTCCCTTTTCTTTCTTGCCACTTGGCAGAGGCGGCTTTCGATAACAGCGGCCGGGTGAATACATGGGCCGAGCACAACCTGTGCATCGCGTCGCCATGATCAGCCCGGCCAGTGATGCAAAACTTGTGAATCATGCAGTTTCGAGCAGAGAACTGACGGGCGAACTTTTCACCAGGACCAAGCTTACCGGAGGGTGTGTCTCATGAAACGACGCGTGTTGGCAGTAGCGGTGGGCGCTACGCTGTTATTCTCGTTTTTCTCGACAGTGGTGCGGGCCCAACTTCCCGCGGGTGATTTGCGATTGTGGCTTAAGGCAGACAGCTTGCAGCTTGCCGAAGACGCCCCGGTAACCCAGTGGGTGGATTCCTCAGGCAACGGCACGATTTTCGCGCCGCGGACGACGCGCTGGGACGGCTTGACGCCGGTTGAAGAGCACCCGCACTTACAAACCGTGACAGTCAACGGACGCAGCTTTCCGACGTTGCAGTTCGAACGCGACGGCGCGCTGCCTTCGGGTGATCCGGCAGTCGATCGATCGGGAAACACCGACCGCTTGTATCAAATCAACAATCTCGATCCGGCGAGCGACCCGTTGGCGATCGCCGACGGAACCAGCTTCACCAGCTTTACCGTGCTGAAGCCGAATGTGACCAGCAGCGGCGTTTTGGGATTCCAAGTGCCTTGGGGCCTGCGCGGTAATGACGCGTCGCTTTATCAACTGGGCATTAACGCCCAAGGGCGATTCAACTACGTGACCTACGACTCCTTTACGAGTTATGTCGCCGCCCCGGTTCAGCCGGCGGGCAAGTGGAACATTGTCGAGGAGTCCATCGCGGAGAACGGCGCCAACGACATCCTTTCGTTCGCGTCGAACTCGACCGAGGACGCGTCGGCTCCGCTGACGAATCTGCCGGTCGCCACCAATGGCGGCTTGATTGCGGACCGCAATGATGGAATCAACCAACAACCGCCAGGATCGTTGGAGCCGTTTGGAATCGGCGGTCATGCTCAGGATTGCTGTGGCGAGGGTGAGACCTTTGGCGGAAACATCGCGGAGATCATCATCTACGCTCGTCAGCTCACGCAACCGGAGAAAGATCAGGTGTACGCCTATCTGACTGGTAAGTACCTGGCGCCGGTTCCTGAGCCGACGTCGGCGATGATGGCGCTGCTGGGCCTGATCGGGGTCAGGGCGGCGTGTCGCCGGCGCAGCTAGATTGGGGCCGGAGAGGCAACAGAGGAGAGGATGCTGATTCGGGTTTAACAATGGCAAGTATGTCTCGGGCAAGAGCGACGGCCGTTATGGGGGAGGCCCGAAGAAGCACCACGTC
>JAICUM010000542.1 GCA_025935855.1 Pirellulales bacterium
CAACGGCGCGGGCAGCGGCTTACGGCCTTTGGGTGGGCGACTGATGGCGAGCAGGACTTCATGCGGCGAGGCTGCCAGCGCGCGCAATGTCGGCACGGCAAACGGCCCGGTTCCAAGCATCACAAGTCGCATCGAAGCCCTTCAAACGCTAACCGCGGATTACGCGGATATCACGAATTGAAGGATCATCATCCGTGTCATCCGTGCAATCCGCGGTTCGTGAATTTATCTAAGTTCTCAACTGCTCCAATTCGGCAATTCGCGCGGCGATTTGCTCATCGCTGGGCATCTCGCCGACGTCGCGTTTGCTGCGGAAGTCGATTTCGAATTCTTCGAGCTCGCCGGAGATGTCGGCCAGTTGCGTCGGCGAGAGGCGGTCGATGAACAGCCGGCCGTCGAGATGATCGACCTCGTGCTGCACGATGCGGGCGAAGAAGTCGTCGATCTCGCCTGAAATTTCCTCGCCGGCCAGGTTGTACGCCTGCACGCTGATCTTTTCTTTGCGAACCACCGGAGCGCGGATGTCGGGGATGCTCAGGCAGCCCTCCTCGCGCTCAGCCTGGCCGCTGCCTTTGAGGATAACCGGGTTGATGAACACGCACTCGGCGTCTTTTTGATCGGGATCGCCAGACGGATTGCAGACGAAGATGCGGTATGGCAAGTCAACCTGGTTGGCCGCCAGCCCGACGCCCTCGTGCTCGTACATGAGCTCGAACATTTGGGCGATCCACTCGCGCAGCTCAGCGTCCACACGTTTAAGCGGCTTGGAGACGTGCCTCAAAGTGGGGTGCGGGTATTGAATGATCTGGAGACTCAAGGGACGGCTGCCTATCGATGACGTTTACTTCTTGCGGAGGATTTTGATCGCGGCGGCGAGCAGGATGCCAATCACAGTGAACGAACCGACGCTTAACGCCACCACAATCAGCAGTTCGATTGGCCCTGGCATCAGCACCATCAGTATTTCCATTGGGCCCGGCATCATCGCGTCCTTAATAATAGTAGGTGAGTGAATAGTATAGGGCCGAGCTCATTCGAGTCGTAGTGACGATCGCCGAGATGTGGATAACGCAAATAGCCCCGACCTAGCTAGGTCGGGGCTATTGGGGGACTCCATTAAAAACTGCTTTCCGCTAAGCCGCGAGCGGCCTAGGGCTGCGTGGGGTACCACGGCCCGCGGACGTAGTACACGCCGAACTGGGCGGTGTCTTGCGGCCATTTGGGCGTGTAACGGAACGGCCGACCGACGGCGAACGGGCCGGGGCCTGGGTAGTTGCGTGTGAACTGGTGATCGATCCGCGTAATCCGCATGCTGGGGGCTCCCCAGCTCCAGTTGGTTTGAAGCTGGGCGGTCGGCGGCACGACCAGCGCAGTCGGTAAGCCGTAGTTGGTGTACACGTAGTTGGCGTGCCAGTTGTACATCTCGGCACGTTGGTTCGGCCAAAGGTACGGCGGCGTGGCGTATGCCGCGCGCGGCGCGGGCGCGACGCTCAGCGCCGCAGTCATGGCGGCGCCCAGGGCGAAGGCGGTTAGGGATTTGTTCACGACTCGGTTCCTTCTGCGGAAGGTTTATTTTCAGACGCCAGTTACGGCGTTGCTTCGAAGTGGTTTCACATTCAATTCTGGGAACCGGACGCTAGCGCGTTCCGGCTGATATGGTCAACCGCGCCCGCGCTAGCCCTCGGAATTCGGCTACGGCACGGTGATGCCGGCGCCCAGCCCAATTGGCGGACGCGGCAGCGATAGCCGGTCGCCCTTGGCGGCCCACCACCAGTGGTCGGCCCACAGACCGTAGGTGCCGTAACGAATCTTGGCCCGCGACCAACCGGCGCCGCAGCCGTAGGAGTAGTGCGTGCGCGTGTGCTTGTACAAATATTCGTGCGGCATGAACGGCTGATACGTGATGTACGTGTGGCCGACATAGGCCGGCACGGGCCGCGGCGAAACGTACATGGCCGTCGCCGTGCCGCTGGGATTGGGGCCTTCGTAAAAGTTGTAGAACAAGTCTTGTTTGTTCTGGTAGCTGATGGCCCGTTTGTAGCCGTCGGCGCGTGCGGACGACAGCGAACAGGCGAGGAAGCCGGCCGCAAGGGCCAACGAAACGATGCGGCGAGACATTGAACGCTCCTAGAGGAAACGGGTCTAGCTTTCGACGGGGCGCGACTCGCCCCTGCGGAGGTTGCTGTTATCCTTTTCGCGTCTGAAAACTGAACGTCGCTTGCACAGACCTCCGCAGCATGTCGAAGGCGACGTTCAGTTTTCAGCCGACTCGGGCATGGGTTGATGCTGGCGCCCGGTCGGCGAGGCCCGAGCGCCAGTGGATTGGCCGAACGGATCGGCTCTCGTGGAAGTCGCGGTAGGTTTGGGGCGGGGTGGAGCGGCGGAAAATCGCCGCCGGACGTAGCAGTAGTTGAAGTGTCGGATGGGTTGGGCTGTGCCGATGAGTTTTTGCGCGCCAGCCGTAACACTCGCACCGCGTATGCGGGTCGTGGCGCTCAAAAGACGGGTGGGAAACGGCCTGGAACCGCCGTATAATTCGCACAATCGCTACATCTTCTCGCGCCCACTGTCGGGCTGCGGGTAGCTGTCGATCGGGGCGGCGTCGGTGCACGCCGCCGAGCGTTCGGCAGGTAGGGAACTCGGCTTGGTGCACTGCCGGCCGTCCCGCCATTCTATCGATGGCCGCACGCTAACCTTCATGGCGTAGGCCCACTTAGAAAAACAGGAGGCGTCGCGTTGGCGACTCGGAAGAAAATCACGAAGAAGCCGGTGCCCGCCGAGGCGGTAAAGGCCAAAGCGCCGAAGCCGGCGAAGGGCCCGTTGCGCAACGCGGCGGTGGAAGACGTTGAAGCCAACGGCGAAGCGGAAGCCGTCGGCGAAGAACCATCGGCCAACGGCGATGCGCACGTCGAATCGAACGGCCACGCTTCAACAAAGCCGCATCGGCGCGCCACGGCTCAGTCGATGGCGGCCAAGCAGCGCGATATCTCGGTGAGCGAGTTCTTCGCGAAGAACCGGCACTTGTTGGGCTTCGACAACCCGCGCAAAGCGCTGCTCACGACGATCAAGGAAGCCGTCGATAACTCGCTCGACGCGTGCGAGGAGGCGGGCATCCTTCCGGAGATTTGGGTTCACGTCGAGCAGACCGCGGGCGACCGCTACAAGGTCGGCGTCCAGGACAACGGTCCGGGCATCGTCAAGAAGCAGATTCCGCTGATCTTCGGCAAGCTGCTGTATGGCTCGAAGTTCCACCGGCTGCGGCAAAGCCGCGGGCAGCAGGGCATCGGCATCAGCGCGGCCGGCATGTACGGCGTGCAGACGACCGGCAAGCCGGTGAAGATCATCTCGCGAATCGGCGCCAAGAAGCCGGCACACTAC
>JAICUM010000231.1 GCA_025935855.1 Pirellulales bacterium
AAGGGGTCGGGAGTCTTTTGCGACTGGGAGCGTGTGATTGAATGGAAGCTCCCCAGTCGCCAAAGACCCCCGACCCCGGGTGGGCGTTGGATCGCGATTCTTCCCGGCGGCCGTGGGCCGCCCGCGAGTTAATCTTGCCGCGATTGGGTTGTCGAACGTACGTCACGGCACGGCAGTTGCATTCTTTTGTGGAGACGCGTTCGGGCGTTCTTTAGAAGGAGAACCGGGGTTATGGCAACACAAACTAGTGAAAAAAGAGATACGGGCGAGCACTCGCATGAATCGAAAGTGACCATCGACCACGACGAGATTCGTCGTTGGGTCGAGGCGCGGGGCGGCAAGCCGGCGACGATCAAGGGGACGGCCGAGAAGGGCGAAGAGGCGGGGCTATTGCGCATCGACATGCCCGGCGGGGCCGCCAATCCGCCGCTGGAGCCCGTGACTTGGGACGAGTTCTTTAAGAAGTTTGATGAAGAGAAGCTTGCGTTCCTTTACCAGGAAGCGAAGGCCGACGGCGAGCCGAGCTTCTTTAGCAAGTTCATCGAGCGGGACGGCGCCGGCGGTAAGCCGCGCTGAACGTCGCCGAAACCAAACAGTCGGCTGAGGCGTGTAGGCGCCTTCGCCGCGAACGCGGCCGCGTTGCCCCACGCGGCCGCTCTATTGTTGGCGGTACTCTTCCTCGCCGAGCGAAAAAAGAATCGCTACGGCTTGGCGGACAGAAGCGCGACTGGCAACAGGTCGAACAACTCGCCGACCGGGATTGCCACGTTTTCGGCGTCAGAACCTCCCTCGATCGCCGCTCCGGTGAGCGAGCATTGCCAGGACTGGCCAGCTTCGGCGGGAACCAGAATTTCAGTCAGTCCCCAGGCCGTCTTGGGCAGTTTGCCGATGCTTTCCGGGCTGGGTCGGCCGCGCAGCTTGTACAAGTGCCGCGGAACCGCGGTGATCGTCCACCGGTCGCCGCTGTTGCGCGCGAAGGCGACAACGTGCTCGGCCGCTTCGCCGCGCACTGCGAGCGGCACATAGTCGCCGAAGTCGAACACGTCGGCCAGCTCCTTGCGAAGAGCGAGCGATTGCATCGTGACGAGCATCTTCACGCGCGGATCGGGCCAGGCCTCGGCAAGGTCTTTGGCGAGTGATTCCGGATTGTTGTCGGCTTCGGCCAACTGCTTGATGGCTTCTTGGCGGGCGGCGAAATCGACGGGGCGGCGATTGTCGGGATCGACCAGGCTGAAGTCCCAGAACTCGGTTCCCTGGTAAAAGTCGGGCACGCCAGGGAGTGTGATCTTTAGGAGCAGCTGGGACAGGGCGTTCACGAAGCCCGCGTCGGCAATGCCGGCGACGAACTGGGCGAGGTCGGTTTGGAACGCCGCCGCCTCGGGCCCAAGGATCTTGCGCACGAAGTTGAAGACGACTTCTTCATAATCCTCCGACGGATTCATCCAGGAGGTGTTCAGCTTCGCTTCGCGGAGGGCCTTTTCCATATATTGGATGATTCGGCCGATGTATTCTTCGCGCTGGCCGTCCTCGATTGGCTCCAAGGGCCAGGTACCGATGAGCGTTTGATAAATGAGGTACTCTTCGTTCGGCGACGGGGCCGGCGTGCCGTCCCAATCTTCGAGATAGCCGCGGTTCATCTGCCGCCAGAGGAGCACCTTGTCCTTCCAAGCGTCGGGGCATTCGGAGAGGACGTGCAGCCGGGCGCGGACGTCTTCGCTGCGCTTGGTGTCGTGCGTCGAGGAGGCGGACATTCCGTGCGGCCAATTCGCGGCTCGATGCCGCATGAGCCGGTGGAAGTCCTCGATGGACAGAGCGGTGGCGGCGAGCGCGCCCCCCACAGAGTTCAGCGAGGCCAGCGGGTAGTACCGGGAAAAAACGGTGTGCTCAAAGCCCGAGGCCGCGATGGGGCCGCTGACTTGCTGGAGCTTGAGCGAGAAGTGCCGCCACTGTTCGCGCTGTTCCAGGTCGAGCTGCGGCGGGAATTCCAACAGCAGCACCGAGGCGATGAAGTCGAACAGCGACCGCGACATGCCGGGGTTGCGGCGTTTGGCCCGCCGCACGGCGAGGTTGATGCGGCGATGGTCCGCTTCGCTGGCCTGCCAGCCGCGGGGCGGCACGTAGGTGCGGTACACGCCGAGGCTGGCGATGATTTCTTGCAGTGATTTGAGGAGCGCCGGCTGCGTGAAGTCGCGCGAGGCCCGCTGCCGTTGGGCGATGCGGTACAGTCGGGCGGCGAGCATTTGCATCTCGCTGAGCATCGCAACGCTGGCGGCTTCCTTTTTGCTTTCGTAGAGGATTTGGGCGGCTGAATCCTCGACGCCGGCTAGCTCCTCGTAGTCGTGCCGGATTTGGCGCACGCCTTCGCCGTCCACGAGCAGCCGGCTCACCTCGTCGATGAACTCGTATCCGGTCGTACCTTGGACGGACCAATCGGTTTCGAGCTGTTCGTCGCCGGAGAGAATTTTTTCGGCGACGACGTACAGTTGCTGGCCGCGCTCGTGGTCGTCGCCGCGGCTTTCGCGGAAGAGCCGCTGGAGGTCTTCGAAATACTGGGCGGGATCGAGCAGGCCGTCGGGGTGATCGATGCGCAGACCGGTCGCCAGATTGCGGGCGATTAGATCGGCCACGAGCTCGTGGACGCGGCGAAACACTTTGGGATCTTCGACGCGAATCGCCGCGAGGTCGTTGATGTCGAAGAAGCGGCGGTAATTGATCTCGTCCGACGCGACGCGCCAGTAGGCGAGGCGATAGTGCTGCGCGTTGAGCAGCTCTTCGAGCCGGTCGAAGCTGCTGGAATTGCCCTTCACGCCGTTGATTTCTTCGAGGGCGAGCTCCAGAGCCTTGCGAACGTTCGGCCGCCTGTCGATCAGATGGCCCAGCCGCCGGCGGGCGATGCGCTGCTCGCGATATCGGTTGCGGATCGTTTCGGGCGTTCGTTCGTCGCGCGGCGGAAGGTGGCGGAGCTGCGCGACGATGCTATCCAGCTCGTCTCGCTCGATGCGCGCCGACGGGGTTTTGGAATCGGTTTGCTCGGCGAGCTGCTTCTGCATTAACTCGAGCACTACGGGCCAGGTATCTGCGGCGAGCGGAATGCGGCGGTCGAAGTACTGGACTTGCAGCCGATGATCGTGGTACACCACGCGCAGCTCGCCGTCTTCCAGGCAGGCGCCAAACATCTTCCCGAGCACGGGCTGCAGCACGCGATGCTTGAGGTTGCGGGGCAGGGCGTCCCAATCGACGTCGAAGAAGTCGGCGTAGCGGCCGCCCTCGCCGTTTTCCAGCACGTCGAGCCAGTAGTGGTTGCCCGAGTCGTTGATGCCCATGTGGTTGGGCACAACGTCGAGGAGGATTCCCATGCCGCGCTGCCGGACATCCTCCGCGAGGCGGACGTAAGCCTCCATGCCGCCGAAGGCCGCTTCGATCCGCGTGTGATCGACCACGTCGTACCCGTGGGTGCTGCCGGCCCGCGCGTGAAACAGGGGCGACAGGTACAAGTCGCTGATGCCGAGGGACTCGAAGTAGGGGAGCAGCTGGCGGATGTGGTCGAAGCCGAAGTCCTCGCGCAGCTGCAAGCGGTAGGTCGCCAACGGAATGCGATTGATCGTGGGCGAAACGGCGCCGGCGGGCAGCGTGCTTGTTTGGGTAGACATCGAGGACGACCTAGAACGCCTCCGAGGGATTGGCTTTATCGTGATAGTGGTGGACGCGGGCGCGAACGAGTTGACTTGCTTGGCATAGCAGTTGCGGCCTGCGGCGGTCTGTCATGCCGAGAACCTGGATTGCGAAGCAAAGGATGTGCCAGATGGCCGTTAGAAGCGACGTGACGCGGAAGCTGCCGGTTGGGGCTGAGGTTCGGGACGGGGGAACTCATTTTCGCCTGTGGGCGCCGAATTGTCAGCACGTTGAATTGGTGCTGCTGGAGTCAGACGGCGTTAGCGAACGGCAAGTGATGCCGCTGGAGGCGGAGGGCGACGGCTATTACTCGGGGTTTTCGGATCAAGCGCACGCGGGCAACTTGTATGGCTTCAGCCTGGACGAACACAAGCAGCTGTATCCGGATCCAGCATCGCGGTTCCAGCCGCGCGGCGTGCATGGGCCGTCGCAGCTCATTGATCCTTCGCAGTACCAGTGGAAGACGAGCGGCTGGCGCGGCTGCGCGCTGAAGGGGCAGGTCGCGTATGAGCTGCACCTCGGCACGTTCACGCCGCAGGGGACGTGGGCGGCGGCGACGGAGAAGCTGCCGCACTTGAAAGACGTCGGCGTGACGCTGGTGGAGGTCATGCCGATCGCGGCGTTTCATGGGGAGTTCGGCTGGGGATACGACGGCGTGGCTTGGTACGCGCCGTTTCATATTTACGGCACGCCGGATGACGCGCGGCGGTTCATCGATGAAGCCCACGCGCTGGGCATCGGCGTGATTCTCGACGTGGTGTACAACCACTTCGGCTCCTGCGGCAACTACACGGGAGCGTATTCGCCGTTTTACTTTTCGACGCGGCATCCGACGGAGTGGGGGGACGCGATCAACTACGACGGCGAGCAGGCTGGGCCGGTGCGGGAGTTCGTCGTCTCGAACGCGGTGTATTGGATCGACGAGTTTCGCTTCGACGGCTTGCGGCTGGACGCGACGCAGGCGATTTACGACGATTCGCCGAAGCATCTGCTGGCGGAGCTTTCGCAGGCGGCGCGGGCGGCGGCGGGGGAGCGGTCGATCATTCTTTCGGCTGAGAATGAATCGCAGCAGGTGTGCCATGTTGAACCCGTCGATCGAGGCGGGTATGGGCTCGATGCGTTGTGGAACGATGACTTCCATCACACGTGCCGGGTGGCGGCGACGGGGCACGCCGAGTTTTACTACGCGGATTATCTCGGTTCGCCGCAGGAGATTTTGAGCGCCGTGCGGCATGGGTATCTGTATCAAGGCCAGTACGCGCCGCGACAGAAGCGCCGCCGCGGTTCGCCGACGCGCGGCAAGCAGGCCGCTCAGTTCCTCCACTACTTGCAGAATCACGATCAGGTGGCGAATTCCGGCCGGGCGCTGCGGCTCAACCTGATGACCTCGCCGGGCTGCTACCGGGCGCTCACCGCCGTGATGTTGCTGGGGCCGGAGACGCCGATGCTGTTCATGGGGCAGGAGTTTGGCGCCACGGCGCCGTTTAGCTACTTTGCAGATCACGACGTGGATATCGCGAAGCTCGTGCGCGAGGGCCGCTGGGGGTACATCCGCCGATTTCCGCGCACGGCGAAGTGGGGCGAGCATGGTGAGCTGGCCGATCCTTCGTCGCGCGAAACATTCGAACATTCGAAGCTCGACTGGAGCGAGTGCAAGCGTAACGAGCCGACGCTGCGACTGCATCGCGATTTGCTCCGCCTGCGGCGTGAAGATCCGGTGATATCGCAGCAGGATTGGACGAAGCTGGACGGCGCGGTGGTCGGGGCCGAGGCGTTCGTGCTGCGCTGGATGGCGGATGATGAGAACGACCGGATGCTGTGCGTGAACCTGGGCCGCGACATGGAGTGGAGTCCGCTGACCGAGCCGCTCGCCGCCGCGCCGCGCGGGCGGGAGTGGCAACTCTTGTGGTCGAGCGAAGACTACCAGTACGGCGGCTCGGGGACGCCGGCGTTTGACCCCAAGGGCTGGGTGCTGCCGGGGCAGACGGCAATTGTGCTGGAAGCGGCGGCGGCGGAGGGCGAATTGACCGGGAATTGCCGGACCGAGTGACTGTGTGGTGTGGCTCAGCCGCTGTCCGCGACCACCGGTCGCGGCTTTATGCCGGCGGTTGGCGGTAGTTGGGGTGGTGGGCGGCGCTTTGGCCGGGCGCGATGGTCTGCCAGTGGGCGGTTGGGTTGAGGAGCCGCACGAGGTACAGAATTTGGCCGGTGTGATAGGCGACGTGCGTTAGCGCGCGGATGAGGGCCTGATAGACGGTGTGTGGCTCGCCGCGGATGGTGATGGTCTTGTCGAGATCGGCGTCGGTCAGCGCGCCTGCCGTGTTGAGCAATGCGTCCCAGCCGCGGTTCCACTGGTGCATTAAGTGCGCGCGGGTGTCGTCGGGCGTGAGGAGGAATTCGCCATCGCGATTGCGCGTGGGTTTCTCGCCGTCGGTGGTAAGGAAGTCAGTCCAGCGCGAGAGCAGATTGCCAGCGAGGTGCTTGACGATCGTGGCGATTGGATTCACCTGCGGTGCAGGGCGAGCGAAGAAGGCTTCGTCGTCGAGGTCGCTCATGGCGCGCTCGGCGAGAGCGCGATGCCGGCGGAATTCGTGGAGGAGGTCTGGGAGAGTTGTACTGGTTGAGATGTTCATTTGATCGCAGACGAAGGACCGAGCTCTGAAATCGCTGATTAAATTCAAGACCACGGAATTGACTTTTTAGTCAATGCGCGTCAATATTGTCTAGATGGACGTCC
The DNA here is from genome assembly GCA_025935855.1 of Pirellulales bacterium. Classification (GTDB taxonomy): domain Bacteria; phylum Planctomycetota; class Planctomycetia; order Pirellulales; family Lacipirellulaceae; genus Lacipirellula. The sequence continues at coordinate 6,410 of JAICUM010000231.1, forward strand.
TGGTGACCGCGTCGGCGCTTGAAGAATTCACGCGGTTGCCACGACCAATCCAGGCGCGAGTGCTGCAGCTCGTTGAACGGCTCGATCGCTGGCCGCAAGTCAGCGGCGCCAAAGCGCTGTCCGGCAATTTGGCGGGTAGTTTTCGTCTGCGGACCGGCAACTACCGCGTTCAGTTCCATGTCGAGCCGGGCCGGATCATTGTCGATCGCATGGGGCATCGAGAGGGATTTTACGATGATTAATCCAACAAGTATTCAGACGGTAACTCTCGATGGCAAACGGTTTGTCATTTTGCCGGAGGCTGAGTACCAGCGGATGGCTGGTCTGCCGCCGGCCGATTCACGCGGGAACCGGCCGGCGGTCGCGGCAATGCGGGCGGTGCTGGGGCGCGACATCGTGAGTGACCGCGAGCGGCTGGGCTGGACGCAGGCGGAGCTGGCGCGACGGGCCGGGGTGCGCGTGGAGACGCTCAATCGAATCGAGACAGGAAAGCGAACGCCTTCGGTGGCGACGATTGAGAAGATTGATGAGGCGCTGCGAGCGGCGAGCAAGGCAGGTCAGCGAAAACACTAATGGGTTCGCATAGCGCGCTAATTGCCTGGGATCATCAGCGCGCCCTTGCAGGGAAATGGTTAGATAAATGGCCCGGCAACCAGGCCTTCCGCTGCTTTCATTGCCCGGCGTCAAGGCAGTGATGGCGTCGGAAGCTTAATCCCCCTAAACGAGAGGACTGCAGATTGGGGCCGCTTGGCGGTTTCACTGCGGCACGACCAGCGACTGCGCCGCGTTTTCTTTCACTTGCGTCGTACACCACATTTGTTGGCGGTCGGCTTGGGACTTCATCCAGGTGCAGAAGTCGACAAGCTCGTGGTCGCGGAGTTCTTTGGCGGAGTCTAAGAGAATCTCCGCGGTGACGTACACTTCGCAGGCCATGAGGTACAGGTCGTGGACTTCGCGCAGCAGCCCGAAGTCGCCAGGGCGGTGGTGGTTGAACAGGGTTTGGCGGAGCTTGCGGGGTTCTGCCATTTTCTTGACGCCGTAGTGGTCGAAGAACTTTTGCAGGCGTAGGGTCGCCTCGTCGGCCATGTCGCGAAGGATTTCGGAGCCGCGGACGATTTCGGCGTTCTCCGAGTGGTCTTCGGCGAGTTGGCGGCAGGCGGCGGCGAATTCTTCGTTGGCGGCGCGGAGCATGCCGAGGTAATCGCTGACGTGGCTGCGGTGGACGTGGGCCGTGCCGAGGATGTTGACGGCGATTTCC
>JAICUM010000150.1 GCA_025935855.1 Pirellulales bacterium
ATATTTGTTCCTTACTCGTCGAGAGAATTGATCGAAGCCAATCCAAACGAGCAAGGGGATTAACCTAGCACATGCGGCATCATCGGCATGGCGCCGAGCCGTTGGTGCGTCACCACGACCGGACGGGCCGGCTCACGCTCCGCCTCAACTTCAAACTCCATGGCCGCTTCGCGCAGCTCTCCGCGAAGGATTCGCACGTTTCGCGGAGCATCCACCGCTAGCGTCACGCGATTACCGGCCACCCGCCGAACCTCGATCGTGATATCGTTGCCGACATGAATCTTCTCGCCAATCTTGCGGCTAAGTACTAGCATCCTTACTTCCTCCTTCACGAGCTAAGAGTGGTGCGGCTGCCTCCCTGCGGGCTGCCATCGTTGGTCGCCGTTGAGCGACTCGCGGCCATTGAGCAAAGGCCGTGCCGAGCGGCGCGCAATCGGCGGGTGACGAAAGAGTCACACGAATCGCCGGGTTTATTGACTTTTTGACCGCCATTGCTGCAGAGACGAAGGCGCCAGCAGCTGGTTGCCACTCAACCACCTTGGTCGCAAAACGAGACCGCGTTCCACTTTTGGGACTGAAAAATGCTTCTGGGATCGCTGCTTTCGGCGGTCGATCGCTCCTGTTGACCGGACCTTTGGGTCCGATATACTCCCCGCCCTTGTCTTCGAGCGGAGTCATCAAGCAATTTGCTCCGCGAGCTGTCACTTGCCCCCCTTTGTGCCACTCAAGCCGGCGGCTTATGCGCATCCTCTCCCGCCGCCGATTTCTCACCGCCAGCGGCTTGGCTGTGGCGGCCGGCTGGTTTTCTAGCCTCGGGTGGGCAGCCGAGCCGCGGTGGCTCGACCGCCGCAAGGACGGCCCCTTCCAAACGGTCGCCACCTTTCCGCTCGCGGCCCTCGACGACTGTTTCGGGGATTTGGGGCAGTTGGAGCGAGAACTTCAGCGCACCTTGGCCATTCCGCCGGCGCGCGAAACGGTGGAGATCTTCCTGTTCAGCGATGAGTCGTCCTACCGAGCTTTTCTCACTAAACTCTATCCGCAGGCGCCCTACCGTCGGGCTCTGTATGTCGGGCGCGGCCGGCATGGCGCCGTATATGCGCACCAGCAGGATGAGTTGGCGATCGACCTACGCCACGAATGTACCCACGCCCTGCTGCATGCCACCCTGCCGCTCGTCCCTCTGTGGTTGGACGAGGGGATCGCCGAGTATTTTGAAATGCCAGAGCCGCAGCGACCGTTCGGCCACCCGCACCTAACTGCTGTTCGCTGGGCGGCGCGGCTTGGCACGATCCCGCCGATAGAATCGCTCGAAGCGCGGCAGGACATCAACGACATGGGGCCGCTCGAATACCAATTCGCTTGGGCGTGGGTGCACTTTATGCTGCACGGCCCGATTGCCGCGCATCGAACCTTGGTGCAATACCTCGCTGAGATTCGTGCCGGCCGTTCGCCAGATTCATTGGCGAAGCGGCTAAACACGGCCCTGCCCGACGTGAACCAGCGGATCGCACACCACTTTCAACATTGGCCTCAATCGGCGTCGTCGCCCGCGGCGATCGCCATGAGGAACAACGCATGAAGTGCCTCGTCACCGGCGGCGCCGGCTTCATTGGTTCGCACATCGTCACGGCGCTCGTCCAGCGCGGGGATCAGGTGCGCGTGCTCGATAACCTCAGCACTGGCTCGCCCAAGAACCTCGCGCACGTCGCCGGCAAGTTCGAACTTATCGAAGGCGACCTCCTGGACCGCGCGAAAGTGGACAAGGCGGTGGCCGGCGTTGAGGTAGTCTTTCACCAAGCTGCCATGGCCTCGGTGCCGCGCAGTTTAGCGCAGCCGCTGGATAGCCACGCCGCGTGCGCCACCGGCACGCTGCACGTGCTCGACGCGGCCCGCCGCGCCGGCGTTCGCCGCGTCGTGTACGCCGGCTCCAGCAGCGCCTACGGCAACGAACCGTTCTCCGCGAAGCGCGAAACCGATTTGCCGGCGCCGCTGTCGCCGTACGCCGCCGGTAAACTCGCCGGCGAAGCGTATTGCCGCGCCTTCACCGCGTCGTTCGGTCTGGAAACGGTCGTCATCCGCTACTTCAACGTCTTCGGTCCGCGGCAGGATCCCAATAGCGAGTATTCGGCCGTGATCCCGAAATTCGTCGTCGCGATGCTGGCCGGCAAGCGGCCGACGATCTTCGGCGATGGGCTGCAGTCACGCGACTTCACGTATGTTGAAAACGTTGTGCAGGGCAATCTCGCCGCTGCCGAAAAGCCGGCCGCCGCAGGCCGCGTGCTGAACGTCGCCTGCGGCCGGCAGTACACGCTGCTGGATCTCATCGCCAGCATCAACCGCGTGCTCGGCACGAAGATCGAGCCGGTGTTCGCGCCGCCGCGCGCCGGCGACGTGCGCGAAAGCCTGGCGGACATCAGCGCAGCTCGTGAAGTGCTCGGCTACGAGCCGACGATCGATTTCGATGAAGGCTTGCGCCGCTCGATCGACTACTACAAGACGCTGCCGTAGGCCGGTTTCTCCGAAACCGGCGCCGCGAGTTTCGGAGAAACTCGCCTACAGTTGCTTCCAGGCGCCGATGGCTTCGAACAGATAGTCCACCGCCTCGACGTCCTGCGTGTCGTCGCCGCCCAGGCTGGTCACCGCGGTCACTTCGTCGAATCCGCGCACCTCATTTCGTGACAAGCTTGAGACCAGCCGGACGCCCCAATCGCGCACCGTCAGGCTGTCGTCGCCGGCCGAATCGTTCAGCATCGCCTGATCGCGGCCGCCGGTGGCGTAGGCCACCGTCTCGCCAAAGTTCATGGCGTAGTTCATGTAGCCGGCGCCCTTCATCTGCACGCGATCCGTCCACGCCCGGTACACGTCGTCGCCCGCCGAGTCGTACAGCTCCGCGCGATCGTTGCCCGCTGAAGAAACGCCGTAGGCCGAGGAGAAGCCGCGCGCCTCGGCCACGTAGCCGTCCCACGACATCTGCGCTCGATCCGGCCAAGCCTGGAACAGGTCATCACCCGTCGAATCGTGCAGATAGGCCGCGTCATCTCCGCGCGTCGAAATGCCCATGTAGTGGTCGAACCCGTTGGCGTACAGCGAATATCCCGGCCCGATCATCTGCGCGCGATCGGACCAGCTCTGAAACTCGTCGTTCCCGGCCGAGTCATAGAGCGCCGTCCAGTCCTGCCCCGTGGAAGCGATTCCCCATGCCTGGTCGAAGCCCATCACGAAGGACACCGAGTTCGGGCGCCACATGATTGAATACTCAACATGAGCCGCAAAGTAGTCGTCGCCGGCCGAATCGTAGATCAGCGATTTGTCATTGCCCGTCGTTCCGAAGGCGCCGGCGCCGTAGAAGTTGTACGAGTACGCCGCGTAGCCGGCGCCTTTCATCTGAGCCCGGTTCGCCCAGGCGCGGAAATCGTCATCTCCCGCCGTGTCGTGCATCAGTGAAAAGTCGGTTCCCGCGGTCGAGTAACCGGACACGGTGTCGAAGCCCCACGCTTGCGTCAAAGATCCGCCGCCGCGCATCTCGGCGTGGTCAGCCCAGGTCTCGAACGTGTCGTTGTCTTCTGAATCGTGTTGCAGCGAGCGGTCGTTCCCCGTGGAGGCATAGCCAGTTATGAACTGAAAACCGCTCACCCGCGAAGCGTACCCGCCGCCGGTCATTTGTGCGTGATTTGGCCAGGCCTCGAACACGTCGTCGCCCGCGGAGTCGTACAGCGAGGCCTGATCCCACGAACCGCCGCCGCCGTTGACCGTCGCATCTTCGACGTTCTGAACCTCGACGCTGTATCCGCTTCCCGTCAGAGTTTGCACGCCGACTCGCAACGTCGCGACGTCATGCCCGGCGGTTCCGGTCAACACGACCGAGTCATTGCCGGCGCCGCCGTCGATGGCGAACGTCGTCGCGTCGGCGCCGTCAAAGCTGTACATCACGCCGTTGACAGTGATCTCATGCGTGGACCCCGCCGCGAAGGCGAACTCGTCGTCGCCGGCCGTGCCGCTCACGGAAACCGTCGAGCCGGTCTGCTTCACGAGATTCACCAGCGTGAAATCAACGTCGCTGTTCGTCCCCGTGACGCGAACAAAATACTGTCCGCCTTCCGCAGCCGCCGCATCGAGGCGCATCTGCCCGCTAGCCGCCGTCCCCGTCCCGATGAGCCGCCGATTCGCGTCATACAGCTCGACATTGACATTCCCGCCCCCGGAATCGAAGGCCCCAATTACCGTCAGCAGCCCCGCCTGGCTCGCTTGCATCCGGTACCACTGCTCGCCGTTGACGGCCACGCCGTTCAGTTGCGTGAAGGTGACGGCGCCCCAGTCCTGGTACGCGAACGCCTGGTCAGCTTCGAGCGACGCCTTGAACGTGTAATGCCCGAGGCCATCGGAAGACGTCAGCCGCATCGTGTACGTTTCACCGGCCTTGACGTCGAGCGTCACCTTGCCGGCGCTCGCCGTTCCCACCGGCAACCCCTTGGCGTTGTACACATTCCAGGAGCCCGCCATTTCCTCGGCCGACTGGGTGATTTCAAACGTCGCCTTCCCAGTTGCACTGGCCGTGAACTTAAAGAAGTCTGCGTCGTTCAGCTTGGCGATGGCGCCGCTCACCGATTGCTCGCCGCCTAAGGAACCGAGATCGTTTGCGGTTCCCACGGTCGAGCCAAAGTCATCCGTCGGCATGATCGCGTCGATCGCCGCCTGGAGGTTCAGCCGCTTGTACGAGAGCTTCGTCACGGCGTCGTAAATCGTGTCCGCCGTGGCGAGCATGTCGTCGTATATCGAATCCTCGGTGATGTTCGCCACCCCGGCGAACTCCATCGCCTGCCGGATCAGCACCGAGGCCCCGGCCACGTACGGCGCCGCCATACTCGTGCCGCTCATCGTGGCGAAATCATCCGCCACGCCGTTTTTGTTCCCCTTGTAGTCCGGCACGGTGCTGGTAATCGATTGCCCCGGCGCCGCGATCGCCCGATCCAGCCGCTGGCTGAACGTGCTGAGCTTGCCCGAGGCGTCGGTGGACATCACCGGCACCACATACGGGCTCGCGGCGGGATAGCTCAACCCCGCCGTGTTGTACGTTCCGAAGCTATTTCCCGCCGAGACGGCAATGAAAATCCCATCCGCCTTGAGCTGCGCGAATTCATCTTCCAGCGTCGCCCACTGCGGCACGGTCGCCGCGTTCCACGAGCTCACGCCGATCGAGAGATTCACCGTGGTGATCGGATTGGCGAAGGCGTTGCGGTTGTCGTGTACCCACTTCAGCGCATTCTCGACCCAACTGAAGAACCCCTGCCCGGCGTCGTTGAACACCCGCAGACCCACGAAATCGACGCCCGGCGCCACGCCGGAGTTCGTCGTCGAGTCGCTGCCGATGATGCCCGACACATGCGTGCCGTGGCCGCCCGCCGTGCCGTCGTCATAAGGATTGGCGTCGTTTTCCTCGGTGAAGTCCCAGCCGCCGACCACGCGGTAGTTGGCGCCCAGGCCGCCGCCCAGCGCGAAGTGATCGTACGCGATGCCGCTGTCGATCACCGCCACGGTCTGCCCGCGGCCGGTGAAGCCGTAGTTCGACTCGACGTTGTACCAGCCCGTTTGCTGATGAGCTGCCGACAGCGCCTGCGTGATGAGATCGAGCTCGTTCGCCTGGCTCGCCGCGTCGTCCGGGTTGATCCAGAAGTCCGGCTCGTTCAGCACGTGCTGATCGATCGACTGATCAACCGCGGCCAAGGCAGGCGCGGAAGTTTGCTCCGCAACAGCCGCGGCCATTGGCTCGACGGCCGTATCCGCCGACATCACGCGGCGATCTTCCAGTTGTTCCATGCGGCCACAAAACGACGGCCGCCGCCCCCCAACGCGCTTCATCCCCTCTCCCCTCTGACGGCGCGCAAACGCGCGGCCGCATTGACGTGCCACGAAGGCGCCGACGCCGCTGCAACTGGGGGAGACCAGCCGCGTCGTGAAGAAGTCCCCAACGGAAGGCTCGCGCGCCGCGAAGCTTTCGCTCACGCGGACCGGCGAACTTCCGTAGAACTCTAAGTCACCCAAACGCCCGGCCAGCCGCCGCCCGCCGCCTCTCCTGGCAACCGCACCTAGGGCGTTGCCAGAAAGCAGCGTCGCGCTCGCGCCTGGTGAGGAACGTCCACCTTTCCCACCGAGCGCTGCCAAACGGCGACGTCATGTTGCCGGGATTCAACTAATATGAGGATTACGCAGCCGGCCCGTAAATGGTTGGAATCAGAATAATCGTGCTGCCAGCGGCGACGCGCCGCGAGAGAAATTGCCCAGTCCGTACAGTTTAACGATTCAATGAGTCTAGCTGCCTCAGCCCCACCACTAGCCGGAGGGCCATGCCCTCCGGGGTTTCCGGACCGTCGACCACGCAGACGTGGTGCCCGCGGTCCGGCTATACGCAATGGCTAACTCAAACCGCTGCGAAGAAGTACCACGCCAAGTACAATCGCACCCCATGCCCCCCACCGCCCACTACTTCGACCTCCAAGTCAACGGCTACGCCGGCGTCGATTTCAACAGCGACGACCTCACCGCCGACGGCCTGCACAAAGCCTGCGAGCGTCTCCGCGCTGACGGCGTCGCCCAATTCCTGGCCACGATCATCACCGACGATTTAGACGCGATGTCCCGCCGGTTGGCGAAGCTGGCGAAACTCCGCGCCGCCGATCCACTCGCCGCGGAACTTATCGCCGGCTTGCACGTCGAGGGCCCGTTCATCTCGACCGAGCCAGGCTACGTCGGCGCTCACCCACCTGCCGCCACTCGTCCCGCCGACCGCGACGCCGCCGCGCGGCTGCTCGAATCCGCCGATGGCCTGGTGCGCCTGGTAACACTCGCCCCTGAATGCGACGCCGACTGCCGCGTCACCCGCTGGCTCGTCGAGCAAAACGTCTGCGTCTCCGCCGGCCACTGCAATCCGTCACTCGAGCAGCTCCACCGCGCGATCGACGCCGGCCTGTCGATGTTTACCCACCTCGGCAACGGCTGCCCGCTATTGATGCATCGCCACGACAACATCATCCAGCGTGTGCTCAGCCTCTCTGACCGGCTGTGGATCTGCTTCATCGCCGACGGCGTCCACGTGCCGTTTGTCGCCCTGAAGAACTACCTGAAAGTTGTCGGCCCCGAGCGGGCCATTATAGTTAGCGACGCCGTCGCCGCCGCCGGCCAGGGTCCGGGCGTGTACCAGCTTGCCGGCCAGCAAGTCGTTGTCGACGAACGCCTCGCCACCTGGTCCGCCGACCGCTCGCACCTTGTTGGCTCCGCCTGCACGATGAAGCAGATGGTTGAGAACCTCGTTAAGGAATTGCACATTCCCGATCAGGATATCCGGAAGCTTGCCTTTTCCAATCCACGTCTGGCGTTACGGTCATGATTTGCATGAAAAGGGTTTGCCGCTATTGCGGAATAGGAATTACAGCGATTGCGTTTTCTTGGCTTCCGTACTTCTGCCTTTGGGCTTATTGGCGCTCGCTGATCTCCCAGTATCCGGAAGCCGTCCACGGAGAGATCTCCGGCCCAGTGCTGTATTTTCTTCCATGGCTGCTTGTTTTCGCAGTGTTTATCTCGGCGGTAACAATTTTGGTTTTGATGTTTTTATTCTTTCGTCCCCGCCGTTGAAGCCAAACTGAATGCTTGGCATTAGATTTTGGCATCCGCTTGCGGCAGTCGGTCCGATGGTGGATATTTCTCGCGCTTGATGCAATGACGCCATCGACGTACCGCCGCAAATCGCAATGCTTCTAAACGCATTCGCGCCTTTAACTCCGCGGCGCGGTCCGGTACGCTGATGCATTCCCGTCGCACGAAATTTCCTTCGCTTTCGGAGACCCCGCCGTGCCCGAATCCGTCAACTACCGCTTCTCCTTCGGCCCGTGGAACATCAGCGAAGGCGCCGACCCGTTTGGGCCGATGGTCCGCTCGCCCCACTCGTTCATGGAGAAGCTCGATTGGTATCAGCCGATGGGCTTCGAGGGCGTGCAGTTCCACGACGACGACGCGGTCGAAAACATCGACGACCACTCGGCCACGCAGGTCGCCGAGAAGGCCCGGCAGATCGGCAAGGCCCTGAAGGACCGAGGCCTCACCGCCGAATTCGTCGCCCCGCGGCTGTGGTTCGACCCGCACACCATCGACGGCGGCTACACCTCCAACGGCGCCGCCGACCGCCAATACGCCCTCGATCGCACGATGCGCACGATCGACGTCGCCCGCGAGCTCGGCACGCCGAACATCGTCCTTTGGCTGGCCCGCGAGGGCAGCTACATCCGCGAAGCGAAGAACGCTCGCGTGGCGTACGAGCGGATTCTCGACGCGCTCAACAAGATGCTCGCCTACGACAAGGAGGTCCGCATCTGGATCGAGCCGAAGCCGAACGAGCCGATGGACCACGCCTATGTGCCGACGATCGGACATGCGATCGCACTGGCCTACGCGTCCGATGATCCGGCGCGAGTAAGCGGCCTGATCGAAACCGCCCACGCGATTCTCGCCGGCCTCGATCCATCCGACGAAATGGCGTTCGCCCTGGCACATGACAAGCTCGCCAGCGTCCACCTGAACGATCAGAACGGCCTGAAGTTCGACCAGGACAAGTCCTTCGGCGGCGCCAACCTGCGTTCCGCCTACAACCAGGTCCGCGTGCTGGAAGAAGCCGGCTACGGCCGTCGCGGCGAGTTCATTGGCCTCGACGTGAAGGCGATGCGCACGCAGCGACAGGATCAGGCGACCAAGCACCTGACCAACAGCCGCGAAATCTTTCTGCATCTGGTCGAGAAGGTTCGGTCCGCGGACAAGAAGCTGGAGCAGCAGTTCATCGAGGCGCGGGACTATGAAGCCCTAGAAGCCTACACGCTGCGGCACTTGATGGGCGTGTCCGAAGCGAAGCCCCAATCGGCCAAACCGCAACTAGCGAAAAGCGCAGCCCGGTAGCGGACCCGTAGCGGGGACTTTTAGTCCCCGTGTCTTGAGCCGGCGTTAGACGATAACTTTGCTGATTAAACGGCGGTTAAAAACCGCCGCTACGACGCTACCGCCATGCTTGACAGTTTTCGCCGCACAGTCGCCGCTTCGCGGCTTAGCCACCGCCGCAAAATCACATAGCCGACCACCGCCAGCGCCACGTATATCCCAATCGCCGGCAGCGCGCTAATCTGCCGCCGGGCCACGCTCGTCATGTTCATCAGGAACATCGCCGCTGGGCTGAGCGACGGAAGCACGTCGGGGTTCGTCACCTCGTAGCCGGACGCAAACAGCATCGACGCGGCAAACGGCGGCAGCCCATTCAGCAGGACGATCAGCAGCACGTACATCGCTCCGCCACCCTTCGGCGCCGCGGCCACGCACAGTTGGTGCGTGATTCCCATCGCGATGACCACCGCCGCCATGGCGCCCGCCGCTTCCGCCAGCCGCTCCGGCTCAACGCCGAGTTTAATGCCGCCGGCCGCAAGCTGAATCGGCAGCACCAGCGCCGCCAGCAGCACGCCGATTCCAATCAACGCGAACACCACCGCCGCCACGCTCGCGTCGGACCGATCGCCCGTCAGCGCTCGCTTGAGCGCCGAACGCGATCCATTCCGCCGCCATAGCGATGCCATGAGCGCCGGACTCCGCGGCACGACGAAGAACATCATCAAAAAGCACAGCACGACGTGGGCCAGGCAGTATCCATACGCAAGCTGCGTGGCGTCGTACCCTGCGAGCCACCAGGAATAGCAGAGCCCAGCGAACACTAGATCACCCATCGCCACCGAGGCGTAGGCCGACGGCTTGCTCACAATCGGATTCAGCAGATTCTTGAGCCGCCGCGACATAGCCGCCACG
>JAICUM010000087.1 GCA_025935855.1 Pirellulales bacterium
CTCCACATGGGCTGGAGCGACGACGGCCTGCAGTGGCACATTGAACCCAAGCCGATTGAGTTCGCCAACCGCCCTGACGAAGGCGCCGAGGAAAGCGACTACGCCTACGACCCGCGCGTCGTGAAAATCGAGGACAAGTACTACATCACCTGGTGCGGCGGGCACAACGGGCCAACGATCAGCATGGCCAGCACCACCGACTTCCAGCAGTTCACCCGGCTGAACAACGCCTTCCTGCCGCACAACCGCAACGGCGTGCTCTTTCCGCGGCGCGTCGGCGGCAAGTACTACATGCTCAGCCGGCCCAGCGACAACGGCCATACTCCCTTCGGCGACATCTACATCAGCCAAAGCCCCGACCTCGTTCACTGGGGCATGCACCGCAAGGTCATGGGCCGCGGCGGCGATGCGCAAGGCATCTGGTGGCAGCGCACAAAAATCGGCGCCGGCCCGGTGCCCATCGAAACCGCCGACGGCTGGCTGATGATCTACCACGGCGTGCTCGATACCTGCAACGGCTTCGTCTACCACATGGGCGCCGCCCTGCTCGACATCGACGAGCCCTGGCGCGTGACCTACCGCTGCAAGAACATTCTGCTCGCCCCCGAGGCGGATTACGAAGTCGCGGGCCACGTGCCGAACGTTGTGTTCCCGGTCGCCGCGCTATGCGAGCCGGAGAACGATCGCCTGGCTGTTTACTACGGCGCCGCCGACACGGTAACTTGTCTCTGTTACGCGCGGCTCAGCGAGCTCGTGGCATACATCAAAGACAATTCGCTCCTCTTCTAACGGCGGCGAGCGAACGGCTTTTCAGCACAGAGGGCAAGGACCGTGCGCCTTCAGCGCCTCGACATCGGCATCCTGGTCGGCTATTTCACCGCGACGATTCTCATCGGCCTGTGGGTCTCGCGCCGCGGCAACAAGGATCTCGACTCCTATTTCCTCGGCGGCAAATCGCTCCCCTGGTACCTGCTCGGCGTCTCGGACGCCTCGGGCATGTTCGACATCAGCGGCACGATGCTGATGGTGTACTGGCTGTTCGTGTACGGCGCCAAAAGCCTATGGCTGCCGTTCGCTTGGCCCGTTTTCAATCAGATTTTTTTGATGATGTATCTCAGCGGCTGGCTGCGGCGCTCCAGCGTGCTGACCGGCGCTGAGTGGATTCAATTCCGTTTCGGCCGGGGCACGGGCGCCAACCTCGCCCACCTGAGCGTCGTGCTGTTCGCCCTGCTGAACGTCGTCGGCATGTTAGCCTACGCCTTCCGCGGCATCGGTGAGTTCGCCCAAGAAATGCTGCCCTGGAACCTGCACGACGCCCTCGCCGACGCCTGGCCCTCGCTACTCACCGGCTCAATGGGCCCCTTGCTCACCAATGAAAACCTGTATGCGCTGGTCATCCTGGCGCTCACGTCGATCTACGCAGTCAAGGGCGGCATGATCAGCGTCGTCATCACCGAAGTCATGCAGTTTTTCTTGCTCACGGTGACGTCGATCATCATCGGCATCCTCGCCATTGCAAAGGTCTCGCCCGAAACGATCGAGCGCGCCGTTCCCGAAGGGTGGTTCAATCCCTTCTTCGGCAAGACCGCCGGCCTCGATTGGTCCGGCCTCTTGCCGCACGGCAACGACCTTATCCGCAAAGACGGCAACGAGCTGTTCGCCATCGTGTTCGGCCTAATGTTCTTCAAAGGCATTCTCGCCAGCCTCGCCGGCCCGGCGCCGAATTACGACATGCAGCGCGTCCTCGCCACGCGCAGCCCGCGCGAAGCCTGCCTCATGAACGGCATGGTCAACGTCGTCCTTTACTTCCCGCGATACATGATGATCACCGGCATCACGGTCCTCGCGCTCGCCTATTGCATGCCGCAGATTCAACCGATGACCGAGCAGAAGCAGTACGAAGGGCTGCTGCCGATCGTGCTCGCCGGACAAATTCCGACTGGCGTCGTCGGCCTGATCCTCGCCGGCCTGCTCGCCGCGTTCATGTCGAATTTCGCTGCGACCATCAACGCGGCGCCGGCCTATGTCGTCAACGACATGTATAAGCGCTTCATCGACCCCGATTGTCCGCCGAAACGCGCCGTCCGCCTCAGCCGTCTCGCCGCGGTGGTGATTCTTGCCATTGGCATCGCCTTTGGCCTCTTTGCCACCAGCGTGTACGACATCATGCGCTGGATCGTCGGCGCCCTGTACAGCGGCTACGTCGTCGCCAACGTGCTTAAGTGGCACTGGTGGCGCTTCAACGGCAGCGGCTACTTCTGGGGTATGGTCAGCGGCATGGCCGCCGCCATGGCTCTGCCAAAAATCGCCGCCGATTGGCAGCCGCTCGCCGAGTGGATCGCGGCCAACTTCGGCGTGATCAACGACCTCTATTTCATCCCGCCGATCCTCGTGATTTCGACCCTCGGCTGCATCGTCGGCACGTTCGCCGCGCCGCCGGAAAGCGAAGCCACCTTGGTCGAGTTCTACCGCGTCGTCCGCCCCTGGGGCGCCTGGGGTCCGATTCGCGACAAAGCCGTCGCCACGCTTCCCCGCGTCCGCCCAAATCGCGACTTCCCGCGGGACGCCCTCAACGTCGCCGTCGGTATCGTCTGGCAGCTATGCCTGACCGCGCTGCCGATCTACTTCGTCCTGCAGCGTTGGTCAGTCGTCGCTTCAATCGCGCTAATTCTTATCGTCGCAAGCGTTTTCCTGAAGATCAACTGGTACGATAAACTCCGCGACTGGCCCGACGGGGCCGGTCAACGGCCTTGATGTTTCGCATCGTCGAGCGACAGTCCAATGGGCATCAGCATTTTCAGGAACGCCTTAAGCGTCGCGTGCCTATGCACAATGACCGCATGTGCATTCGCTGAAGAGCTCGCAGGCTTCGTCACGCGCCAGGGCGACCAGCTCCTCGAAAACGGCAGGCCCTTTCGCTTCATTTCCGTCAACATCCCCAACCTCCAGCTCATCGAAGACAACTTCGCGCTGAACGCCAAAATGGCCTGGGCCTGGCCAAACGAGTTCGAGCTGAACGACGCCCTCGAATCCGTCCGCCAAATGGGCGGCACGGTGGTGCGGACTTACGTGCTCAGCGTTCGCCGCGAGGGCTCCGACATGGGCGACTTCGTGTACGTCCGCGGCCCCGGCCAGTTCAACGAAGAAGCGTTTCGCACGCTCGATCTGGCCATCGAAATCGCTCACCGCAAAGGCGTCCGGCTCATCATCCCGCTCGTGGACAACTGGAAATGGCAGGGCGGCCGCGCCGAGTACGCCGCCTTCCGCGGCAAACAACCCGACGATTTCTGGACCGACGAGCAGGTCATTTCAGACTTCGAGCAAACCGTCCGCCACGTGCTGACCCGCGTCAACACCCGTACCGGCGTCGCCTACCGCGACGAGCCGGCGATTCTGGGCTGGGAAACCGGCAACGAGCTCGACGCGCCGCCGCAGTGGACCCGCCGCATCGCTGCGCTCATGAAATCACTCGACCCCCATCACCTGGTGCTCGACGGCCGATCGCTGCACGGCGTCCCGTTGGAGTCGCTCGACGACCCGAACATCGACGTCATCACCACCCATCACTACCCGAACACCGACAACGACTACGTCAAGCCGATCCGCGCGGCGCGCGAAAAGACGCGCGGCAAGAAGGCGTACCTCGTCGGAGAGTTCGGCTTCACCACCGCCGATAAGATTGAAGACGTTTACGATGCAGTCATCGCCAGCGGCGCCAGCGGCGCCCTCCTCTGGAGCTTGCGCTTTCACGATCGCGAAGGCGGCTTCTACTGGCACTTTGAACCGGCGGGCGATCATCATTACAAGGCTTACCACTGGCCCGGGTTCAATTCCGGCCGCGCCTACGAAGAGCAGCGCGTCATGCAATTGACGCGCGACAAGGCCTTCCAAATCCGCGGCGTCTCTCCGCCAACGCTTTTGCCCCCGGCCAGTCCGACGCTTCTACCCATCAACGATGCGTCCGACATCTCCTGGCAAGGCAGCGCCGGCGCAACTAACTATCTGTTGGAGCGCGCGGCGAACAAGAATGGCCCGTGGACAAAAGTAGATGCCGACCTGCACGATGACGAAGTCCAGTACCGCCCGCTGTTCAACGACGAATCAGCGGTCCCCGGTCACACGTACTTCTATCGCATCATCGCTGCCAACAAAGCCGGCGCCTCCCAACCCTCGAACGTCGTCGGACCCGTGAAGGTCGATCACCGAACAACGGTGGACCGATGCGGCGATTTATCAAAAGTGGATCATGCCAGCGACGGCGTTCAGTCAACGACCGGCGACGACCGCCGCCGTCGCGAGGACGTCTCGCGGATATTGATCCCCGAAGGGCAGTCCGTCGTCTATCACGCCGAGGCGCCGATCCGTTCTTGGCGCGTTGTCGCATTCGGCGTCACTGCCAATGCCAGGCTTGAGGCGAGCCAGTCGTCCGATGGAACGGCGTACGCGGCGATCACCGCGCAGGGCGCCAAAATCGCCGAAAGCTCTGGAGACTACGATTATCTCCCGCAGATACGCCTAAGCGGCGCCGCCGTCTCCGGCTCCAACCTCCGCCTAACCGCCGTCGGCGGGCCGGTCGAGCTATCCCGAGTCGTCGTTTGCTACTGACCTGAACTGCCAAGTCGCATCTCTCAATGGCGTCCGGATTTAGATCGACGCCCCGAAGGGGTCGGGAGTCTTTTGCGACTGGAGGCATAAGTCGATGAATGAACTCACCTGTCGCAAAAAGACTCCCGACCCCCTTTTAGTCCTCATCGGATGCGACGTGCCACCCAAGAAATAGTAGACAGCGGCCCGCACGCACGCTAAGATAACCGTTGCTCAAGTATTTGAACTACCGTTGCAGCGGTCATCGCTCAACTATTTGAGCAACGCAAGCCAACCTTGCCTTTCCTCAACGGCAGGCCAGGCGGCGGAGCCTCTCAGCTAACATGGGCTGTGTTGCACCTTGCCGTTCGACCTACCGTGATTTGATCGGAATAGCTTCGCCCAGTTCACGCGAGCTTAGCCGCGAGCTGATTCACGAGCACAGCGCCGCAGTGAGTTTACGGAGCTTTGATAGGCACGCTTCTTTGATTTTCTTTTTCCAAGGGGGGACGTCTAATGCGAAAGACTCGGTTGCTTCTCTCTTGCAGCATTGCTGCACTCGCCGTCGCACTATCGGGCGCGGCGGCCCAAGCTGGATCTGCGTTGATCTACGGCTGGGAAAATGGTGTTGAAGGCTGGACCACCGGCGGCGCCAAAACGCTCGCCAACTCCAGCACCTTCGGCGTCACGCAGGGCTCACAATCCCTCGTGCTGCATTACAACGGCCCAGGCACATTCAGCCAGGACACCGTAGCGACCGTCGGCTCGGGCTCGGCGTTCAACGCTTGGAAGCAGGCGGCCACTCGCCTCTTCGCCGGCGACTCAGATGTGAAGCTCGAATTCGACTTCAGCCACGATGATTCCAATGCCGGCGGTATTGCTTACGCTCAGTTGGGAATCTTCCTCAACAGCACCGACGTCGGATTCACGCAATACGGCACCGGCCAGTTGATCGGCGGCAACATTGGCCAGGACTTCCCGCGCCTCGATCCGGCTGCCGTTACGGATGGCGTCACGCTGACGCCGGTGGATGCCGACACAGTACACGTCGCCATTCCGCTGGGCGTGCGCGTCGGCGTCGGCGGTCCCAGCTCGACGTTCTATCAGGTGGCCTTCCAGACGAACGGCGGATGGCCGGGAACCGTGGACTGGGCGTTCGACAACATGCGAATCACCGGTGCCAACATCGTGCCTGAGCCTGCCTCGGCCACGCTCGCCGGGCTGCTCGGCCTCGGCCTGATCGCAGGCTTGCGCCGGCGGTCGTAGTCCGCAATGCACATCACGCCGCGGCTCGTCCGCCAGGCGAGCCGCGGCGGCTACTAAATCATCCGGAGTTTCTTCCAGGCAAGCATTAACGAATCAGCAACGAGGAGGGGGTTACGGTGGGCCCATTGCGAACGCGCTTCACGGCGATGCTGTTGATCGGTCTTACGGCCAGTTCGGCCTCGGCCGCCACGACGTTCCATCAACTTTCCGGCTTCGAGTCGGGCGTCCCCACGGCGATGGAACCGCAAAACGGCGCCGTCCTCAGCCAGGAGACGACCGGCGCCACCGAAGGGACGCACAGTCTGGGCGTCCAGTTCACCGACACGCGCGTGAACTCCGGCGACGGTCCGCAGCAAAGCATCTACTACAACATCACCGACGATGATAACGGCAACTTCACCGCCTGGAAGGACGCGGCCACGTTGCAATCCACCACGGCCCGCCGCTTCGGCGTGGCCTACGACCTGACGATCGACCCCGCCAGCCTGCCCGCCGGCGTTTCGACCTTCGCCTCCGACTTCCGCTACAACCAGGACCCCGATCCCACCGCCGCCCCCAATCCCATTCCCGGATTCCAAGACACTGGCGGCGAATACGGCATCGGCACGCGCTTCTCACCGCCGCCGGCCTCGCCCTACACCGTGCACGTCGTCGTCCCGTTCGATAACGACGACAACCCGCGCAGCTTCTACGTGAACCCGAACCCGGCCAACAACTTCTACCAGCTCCAGCTCGGCCACAAGTACGACCCCGTCGGCCTCGGCGGCTCGGCCAAGGTGTACTACGACAACTTCCAAATCATCGAATATCAAAACTTGCAGACGCACGTGCTTAACTCCTGGGAAACGCCCGACAACCCCAGCACCACCGACGTGAATGAAGCGCTCGAAGGCTGGACCACCGGCGTGAGCGCCCTCCCGCCCAACGGCAAGGCGCAAGACGATCACGTTCGCTCGGTCATCACCAGCTTCGGCGATCCGCCGGTTAGCCCCGCGACCGACGGCACGCACGCCATGCAAATCCGCACGCCCCAAGGCATCACCGCCGACGCCTTCACCTGGGGTAGCCAAAAAACCTACAGCGACCCCGCCCAAGCCCAAAGCCTGATGTCCGAGCTGATGAACGCCGAGCGCATCGAGCTCGACGTCACGTTCCTCGGCGGCAGCGGAACGCCGTCGTTCTTCAGCTTCTTCATGCACATCGCCGACGGCGACGGGCATTTCTATCAAACGCCCGCCTCGCAGTACGAAATCTCGAATCTCGGTTCGGGCCAAACCGACACCGTGACGATCCAGTTCGGCCTGCACGAGTTCCGCGACTCGATGCTCAACACGCTTCCCGTTCAAGGTCTCTCCGGGAACGCACTGTCCATCGGCATCGGCACGAACGAAGATTCCATCTCCGGCGTACTGATCGCGGTGGATAAGCTACGCGTCATCAGCGAAGCCGCGACGCAGTCCGCGGATTTCGACGGCAACGGCCTGGTCGATGGCGCCGACTTCCTGCGCTGGCAGCGTAATACTGGTTTGACCACCGGCGCCACCCCTGCCCAAGGCGACGCCAACGGCGACCACGCCGTGAACGCCGCCGACCTGGCCATTTGGCAATCAACCTTCGGCACGGCGGGCGCGCAGACGGCGGTCAGCGGCGTGCCTGAACCCGCGGCGGCGATGTTACTCGGCTTGGCGGCCCTGGGCATGGTTGGCATTCGCCGTGGAGTGCGTCTTCGCTAAAGGCGACGGCCGCTTGGCGCCAAGCGCCCCGGCGCTCGGCCAATTGAAGGAGCAGAAAAAGCAATGCTGGCGATGAAGAAGGCAAGCCGCGGCTTCACGTTGGTCGAGTTGTTAGTGGTGATCGCCATCATCGGCGTGCTCGTGGCCCTGCTCCTGCCCGCGGTGCAATCCGCCCGCGAGGCCGCCCGCCGCGCCCAATGCACGGCCAACGAAAAAAACGTCGCCCTCGCCGTATTGAACTACGAAAGCGCCAGGAAGCGTCTTCCCGCGACGCTCACCTTTCCGAAAGCCGCCTACGGCGTGCAACCGGTCAATGATTCCAATCTCTACCTCAACTGGGCGATTGAAATCTTGCCCTATCTTGAACAGCAAGGGTTGTTCAACCAGATCAAGCTTTCGCTCAACTACGAGCCGGAGGACTACAAACTTACCAGCTCGGTCAATGCCATCCCGCGCCGAACGCAAATCGCGGTCATGCTCTGCCCAAGCGACCCATTCAATCAGCAGCCGTTTGTGGACGTCAACGGCGACTGGGCGCGTACCAACTACGGCTACAACGCCTTCCAGTGGTATCCAAACAAGGATCTCTGGCAGCCTTCCCCGCACGGCATCTATGGGACGGTTGATTACGATTTCAATATCGGCATGGGCGGCTACAACAACAGCGTGACTAACGAATCGCAAACGCTAGCTCAGATTAGCGACGGCGTCTCCAACACGATCTTGCTCGGAGAGATGCGCGCCGGGCTTTCTCAGAGCGATCGCCGCGGCGTCTGGAGCATGGGCATGTGCGGATCCAATTTCCATTGCCGTCATGGGGGCTATGGACCGAACTTCTGCGACGACCACGCCGACGACGTGTTCGGCGTCGCGAACATCATCAGCGACGTGGGCGAAGGCAAGTTGCTCGCCGAGTGTATGCATCCCGACACAGGCGTCAAAGACAGCGGCCAATCGGTCGTCCGCAGCCTTCATCCCGGCGGCGCTCACGTCGCCTTCGCCGATGGCAGCGTGCGGTTTATTAGCGATTTCATCCAGTCGGCCACCATCGGCATCGGCGGCCAAATCTATTCGGCCGACATCCAAAGCGGCAAATTCCCGTGGTTGGCATGGCAACGCCTGAACGTGGCGGCCGATGGCTACGAGATCGGCAGTACCGAGTGATGGCGTTGCTGATTCACCAGTTCTCCGCTTGCCGTCGATGGGTCCGCTGTGCGGTCTTGCCGCTACTCATCCTTGCAACTCTCACGATCGAAGGTTGCGGATCGAACGGCCCCTTCACCTACCGCAAGACGACCGGCACGGTCACTTACGAAGACGGCCAGCCGATCGCACCGGAAGTCACCTTGCGCTTCACCTCCCTGGCCGACTCCCCGGACGGCAAATCCTTCCCCCGCCCCGCCACCGCCCACGCCGACGCCCAGGGAAACTTCAGCGCCGTCACCAGCTACAAGTACGGCGACGGCCTGATCCCCGGCAAGCACAAGGTCGTGATCGAAGTCGGCCCCGGCCCGAACGGCAAGCCGCTCGTCCCGCCCGAATACACGAACGTCGCCAAGACGCCCCTGATCGTCGATTCATCCACGACCGACC
Organism: Pirellulales bacterium; assembly: GCA_025935855.1. Classification (GTDB taxonomy): domain Bacteria; phylum Planctomycetota; class Planctomycetia; order Pirellulales; family Lacipirellulaceae; genus Lacipirellula. The sequence goes on from JAICUM010000087.1 coordinate 9,177, forward strand.
ATCTAGAAATCAAAGTCCCCCGCCCAAAATAGCGCAAGTGTAGTCCTCTCGCTCCGCGAGAGGGACATCTCGCGCCAGCGAGATGATCCCCAATTGCCGCCGACACGGGCTCGGAAGTCTTTCGACTCAGCCGCGCAGCGGCGGCAGCGCCTAGCCGTGGGCGCAAGCCCACGGAAGCTGGCGATTGGTTCACGAGAAGCCGCGTAGCGGCGACATCGACCAGGATTTGTCGCCGCGACGCGGCTGGGAAATGGCTGGCCGACCTCTACCGTGGGCTTACGCCCACGGCTAGGCGCTTTCGCCGCTGCGCGGCTACGGAAGACCAACAACGCCACCCGCCGTTTGCCGCTTCCGCCGCCGCCGTCTAGAGTGACCAGTATCGTGAAAACTTCCTACCTCATCGCGATCGTCCTGCTTGTCGCCGCTTCGCCGGCCGCGGCGCAGACCTATCGCTTCGAGGCCGAAACCGGCGCGCTCACCGGCGTCACCACCGCCAGCTCCGGCGGCACGACCTACGTCACCGGCTTCGACAACGACTCGGACAAAGTTACCATCAACGCCGGCAGCGTTCCCAACGGCCTCTACGAGCTCTGGGTTCGCTACCAGTCCCCTTACGGCTGGAAAGGCTACACCGTTCAGGTCGACGGCGAACGCGGCGACGGCGGCTTCGATTCCAGCGGCTCGCAGTTCAAGCTCGACCGCGCGGGCGTGTTCGACCTTAACGCCGGCGCCGCCAACTCGATCCAACTCCAAAAGAACTGGGGCTACTACAACGTCGATTACTTCGAGCTCCGCCCCGCGACCGTCCCACAGGTGCTCCCCGTGGCGCCGACGCTCTCGGACCCGCTGGCGACCAACCGCACCAAGTATCTGATGAATTACCTCACGAGCCTCTACGGCTCGAAGACGCTCGCCGCTCAAGAGGGAAATGTCGGCAGCAACGTGCCATTTCCCTCCTCGACTTATCTAAGCGCCTCCGGCGGCATTGTGCCTGCGGTGCGCGGCTCGGACCTCATCGAGTATTCGCCTTCGCGCGTCGAGCGCTACGATCAGCGAAACGGCGAGACAGAACGGATGATCAACTGGGCTAAGCAGACGGGCGGCATTCCCAGTTTGATGTGGCACTGGAATGCCCCGACGGATTTGATCGACGGGCCACAGGGCTCAGGCCAAGAATGGTGGAGCGGCTTTTATACTCGCGCCACGACCTTCGACGTGAAGTCCGCCCTCGAAAATCCTGGCTCGGCTGACTATGACCTGCTGATTCGCGACATCGACACGATCGGCAACGAGCTCCGCAAGTACCAGGACGCCGGCATCCCGGTCCTTTGGCGACCGCTCCACGAAGCCCAAGGCTCCGGCGGCGGCACGTGGTTCTGGTGGGGCGCCAAAGGCTCCGAACCATTCGTCGAGCTCTGGCGGCTCATGTACGACCGCCTCGAAAACGTGGACGGCATCCACAACCTCATCTGGGTTTACACTTCCACGCCCGCCAACGAGGACTTCAAAGCCTGGTACCCCGGCGACGACGTCGTGGACATCGTCGGCACGGACGTCTACACCGACAAAACCTCCAGCATGAGCGGCCAGTGGCTCGATCTCTTAGATCAGTACAACGGCAAGAAAATGATCTCGCTCGCTGAGACCGGCACGCTGCCCGACCCAAATCTCTTCGACCAGCGCGGCATCCACTGGAGCTGGTTCATGCCCTGGCAGGTGGACGGCCCGGACCTGGGCGTCACCTACAACTACTCGCCCGCGCAAATCAAAAACGTCCTGAACCACGACGACGTCGTCACGCTCAACGAGCTGCCCACCACCCCCTGGAGCAATGCGGCCGCCCCGAACGGCGATCTCAACGGCGACGGCCGCGTCGATGGCGCCGACTTCCTCGCCTGGCAAAAGCAGCAAGGCCGCCTCGGCGACAACACCGCCGACATCAACGGCGACGGCCAGGTTAACGCGCTCGACCTCGCCATCCTCCGCCAGCTCCTCGCCCAAGGCGCCGCAGCCAACCCCGTCCCCGAACCCGCCGCTTACGGCTTAGCGCTCCTCGCGTTCGGCCTTCTTTTGCATCGCTCCAAGCGTGTGGCACGCCCTGAGGTCCGCCGAAGGGCGTGGTAGCGCCGGCAACAACACACCCCCCCCCGCCATTGGCCCGCGCCAACCGGGGTCGGGTGTTTTTGGGTACTGGTAATGGTTGCAATAACGCACTTTCGCTAGTCTAAAAACACTCCCGACCCCTTCGGCATTCCACCCCGTCACCGTTTGCAAACTTTCTCCAAATTTCACGCGTAAAACTCTGTAACGCTGTCCTTTCACAGCTCGCCGCAAAAAAAGGGGCAGACAACCGCCCCCAATCTATGCACCATAGACGGTTTACGAGCGGCGACCGCCCGCCCCAAAGGCTCAACCTCTCCGGGGACGCCCCATGGCCGAATCCATCCAGCTTCCTGCCACCCGTCGCACCTTCCTCAAAACCTCCGCCGGCGCCGCCGCCCTCGGCGCCCTCGCCATCCCGAAGGCCGTCCACGCCGACGGCAATGGAACCGAGACGCTCAAGATCGGCCTCATCGGCTGCGGCGGCCGCGGCGGCGGCGCGGTGGACGACGCCCTCCGGGCCGACCCCAACACCGAGCTGGTGGCCGTCGGCGACACGTTCGCCGACATGGCCAAGGCCCGCCTGGAGCAATGGAAGCAAAAGCCCGAGATCGCCTCGCGGATCAAGGTCGAGCCGGACCACATCTTCCCGGCTGAGGGGCACGACTTCGACAGCTACAAGCACGTCATCGACAGCGACGTCGATGTCATTCTGCTCGCCACGCCGCCCCACTTCCGCCCGCTCCACCTGGCCTACGCCGTCGAGAAGGGCAAGCACTGCTTCGTCGAGAAGCCCGTCGGCGTCGATGTCCCCGGCGTTAAAAGCGTTCAGGAAAGCTGCCGCAAGGCGCGCGAGAAGAACCTCGCCATTGCCACCGGCCTCTGCTGGCGCTCCGAGCCTGGCGTCATCGAAACCATCAAGCGAATCCAGGACGGCGCCATTGGCGACATCGTCGCTATCCAGTCCACCTACAACACCGGCCTCCTGTGGCACCGCGGCGACGAGCCTTCCTGGAGCCGCATGGAATACCAGATTCGCAACTGGCTGTACCACAC
>JAICUM010000035.1 GCA_025935855.1 Pirellulales bacterium
CGAACGGCTGGGATATCGGCGCTGTCGAGCCGCAGGGGGGTCGGGAGTCTTTGCGACTGGGGACAACGATCTTGAATCGGGGCTCTCCAGTCGCAAAAGACTCCCGACCTCTTCCCCGACGCAAATCAGAACGCCGTCCGGCCCCATGCACGCCTGATAACACCGGCGGCCCTCTGCGGCGAAAAACAAATCTTCTGCGCTTAAAATCATGGCGAAATGGCAAGCCCTCTGCCAGAGTATCAATGGGTCTAAGCACAGATTCTGCGGTAGACTCACGAGCTTGTTGAATACCGACTTTTCTTCTGGCGGCTCATTTGATCGTCACTTTCCTCGCAGAGGTGCAGCTCATGAAGATTGGCAACTGGAGTAAGAACGTGGCGGCCGCGCTTCTGGCCGCGGGGATTTGGCTCCCCAGCGTCGGCTATGCGGCGAACATTCCGCTAGGTGACGCGAGTTTTGAGGATTTCGCAGTTCCTGCCTCATTTGGCTACGCCTATGCGGCGCCGCTGGCGCCACCAGGGGTGAATGTCGGCTACCGACCGACCAGCGCCTGGGTGGACGACTTGAACAGCCCTCCTGGCTACACGCAAGACGACAACGATAGCAATTGGCTGTACAACGCCGCCTATGGGGAGTCGAGCTCGGCCCACCGCCGCGCAGCGCCGCGAACCGGCGATCAGGCGATGCATGGTGCTTTCTTTTACAACGCTCAAGTCACAAACGCGGTGTGGGAGTCCGGCAAGTCCTACACGTTCTCGCTTTGGTCTCAAGGCGACATCGACGCCTCGGGAACGTCGAGCCGCGTATTCCTATACCTTTTCGACGGCGACGCGTCGTTCAGTCAGGCGAACTCGCTGGTCTTCAAGCGGTTCGGCGTGGATACGGGGGACTTCATCAATCGACCCGCGTCGGCCACGGCGGCTGAAAGCCAGGCGATGTGGACGCAGATCAGCCTGTCGCGGACGGTCGCTCCCGGGGCGCCTGAAGTGGGGCACAGAATCGGGGTGGCGTTTTGGCTCGGCGATGACAGCGGCGTCGATGACGCCACGTTGAGGGTTGTGCCGGAGCCGGCCTCCGTCATTCTCGTGGGATTGGGCGGCCTAGCCCTGCTGGCTCGGCGACGGCGTGAATGACGGCAGCTTATACTTAAAGGACAGTTCCTGGCCGTCTCCCTGCCAAGGAAGGCGGCCTTTTTCTTTGGCAGCCAATCGATGGCGCGTAAACCTCGCAACCGGCCAGTAAAAACGCCGACGGTGCCGCAGCGGTTCGGCGCGCAAATAAGTCACGCAGCCGGCCCGGCGGCGGGGCGCCAAGCGGCCGTTCCAGACGTTCGCGTGGCGAAGGCCAAGCATGCGTGGTCGCTGCGCCGCTATGACGAGGCTATTCGGCATTACGAGGCGGCGCTGGCCAGGCAGCCGCGCCACCCGATGCTGCTGGCGGATATGGCCCGCGCCAAGGCGCTGCGATTCCGTTTCGCGGAAGCGGAAGAATTGTTCGCGCGGGCCGAGCGGTTGTATCCCGATGACGCGAGCGTCCAGCGGATGCTGGCTCGGACCTATGGGCAGGTTCAGCGCTTCGAGGATGGGATCAGGTGCTATCGACGATCGATCGAGCTGGAGCCTGAATCGCCGGAGCGCTCCGAAACGCTGCTGGAGCTGGCGAAGATGCTGGAGCGGCTCCATCGGCTTGAGGAGGCGCACGAGTGTGCGGAACAGGCATTGGCAACCGCGCCGACGGCCGCCGCGGGGCGATTCACCTTGGCGACGATTGAGCGCCGGCGGGGGAACCTCAGCCGCGCGGAAAGCGTGTGGCGAGAGCTTGTCGTGGATGAACGAGTGCCGTCCGGAGTCGTGGCGGACTCTTGGTACGAGCTGGCCGCGTTGCTGGACGCCGCGGGTCAATACGACGAGGCGTTCGAAGCGTTGCTCAAGGCGAAGACTGTACTGAATCGTGGCGCGTACTCCTATCGCGAAGAGGCGGAAGATATTGCCCGGACCAGTCGCACGACATTCGCGCAGGTGACGGCGGAGCAGGTGGAACGCTGGGCGGCCGTCGGCGGCTCGTTGGAGCCGTTGGCGAGCCCATTGGCGCTGCTAACCAGTCATCCCCGGAGCGGCACGACGCTTTTGGAGCAGGTTTTGGACAGCCATCCAGACGCCATTAGCGCCGACGAACTGCAGGTGATGCCGGAGTTGGTGTACATTCCGCTCGGGCAAAAGGCTCTTTCCGGAACACCGGTGGTGAAGGCGCTCGACGGGGCGACTGCGGATGCCTTGAATGGCGTGCGGCGTGATTATTGGACCGCCATGCAGGCCGCGCTGCGGGAGCCAATCGCGGGACGGTTGCTTATCGACAAGAACCCTGAATTGACGCTGCTGTTGCCGCTGGTGGCCCGCGTGTTTCCGGAGATGTCGATCATCTTCGCCTTGCGCGATCCACGCGATGTGGTACTGAGCTGCTTCATGCAACGGCTGCCGCTGAACGCGGTGAGCGTACATTATTTGTCGCTTGAGGCAACGGCGAAGAAGTACGCCGCGACAATGCGCGCCTGGCTCAAAATGCGCGGCCTCACAAAGAACCGATGGCTTGAAGTGCGCTATGAAGACTGCGTGGCGAACTTGGAACAGCAGGCCCGGCGCGTGCTCGAATTCTTAGGGCTGCCTTGGAATGAGAGCGTCCTGGAGTACCATCGCCGCGCTCAGAACAAACACATTCATTCGCCGACCTACGAAGCGGTCACGAGGCCGGTTTATTCCAGCTCCGTCGGCCGGTGGCGGAATTACCAAGCCCAATTGGCGCCGGTGCTCGAAGTGTTGCAGCCGTATATCGAGGCGTTTGGCTACGAGTGACGGGGGTGTGAGAACGACCATGGCCAAGCGCATCAATCCTCAAGCAGGCCGGAGACCGCCGACCGACGGGTTAGTGGACGTTGCCACTCCGCGGCTTCGGGCGGCGTGCCAACTCTGGCAGCGCGGGCGCCGGTCGGACGCGACCGCTCTCTTCGCCGAGGCGATGCGGCTGGAGCCGAACAACGTGCAGTCGTACATTGTGCCGGCTCGCGCGTATGGGGAGCGGTTTCAATTCGACCGCATGGAGGAGACGCTCCAGCAGCTCGTGCGGCGGGCGCCGCGGCATCCGGGCGTGCATCACTATGTTGGCGAAACTTACGCGGGGCTCAAGCTGCCGGATCGAGCGGTTCGCAGTTACCGACGGGCGAGTGATCTGCCGGGCGCCGGCCCGCCGACGTGGATGGAGCTGGCCGCGCTGTACGAGCGGGCCCATCGCTTGGACGAGGCCGAGGAGCTGATCGAGCGGGCGGTCCACGCCGGGTATGATTTGCCGCTGGTGTGGCTCATTCGGGGGCGGATTGCGCGGCGGCAAAAGCGGCTCGAGGCTGCCGAGGATTCATTCCGGACGGTCATCGAGCGCGGTGGCTCACATCCGGATTGGGCATGCGAAGCGTGGGCCGAGCTGGCGCTGATGCGCGACGCAGCCGAAAACTACGAGGGGGCGATCGAAGCCATCGAGGCCTGCAAGCGTTCGCAGCGGGCGCGCGAAGGCGCGCATTGGGCCATTTCTCAAAAAGGCGCCGAGGCGATGCAGCAATTGCACAACGCCGTGAGCCGCGACGACCTTCGCCGCTGGCGGGATCAGTTGGCCGAGGCGCGGCCGATGCGGACGGCATTGCTCACCGGCTTTCCACGCTCCGGCACGACGCTGCTGGAACAGGTGCTGGATGCCCATCCGGATCTGGTCAGCTCCGAGGAGCGCGACTTCATTGGCAACGAGCTAGTGCGGACGGTCACGCTCTACCGGCCGAACAAACCGCTCGACGAAGTGCTGAACGAGCTGGACGTGGCGCAAATTCACGCCGAGCGGCAACGATACATCGAGGCGATGGAATACCTGCTCGGCAAGCCGATCGGCGGCCGCCTGCATTTGGATAAGAACCCGGCGTATAACCTGACGATTCCGCTCGTGCTGCGGTTCTTTCCGGAGATGCGGTTCATCGTGGCCGTGCGCGATCCGCGCGACGTGGTGCTGAGCTGCTACCTACGGTACTTGCCGCTGAACGCGGTGAGCGTGCGATTCCTGGACGTTACGCGCACGGCGGAGCGCTATGCGTGCGACATGGGGGCGTGGCTGCGGTTGCGGGAGAAGATCGACTCGCGCTGGGTACAGGTGCGCTATGAGGACACCGTGGCGGATGTCGCCGCTGAGGCGCGGCGGGCGTTGGAAACGCTGGGATTGCCGTGGGACGACCGCGTGCTGGACTATCGCCGCCGCCTGAGTGAGGAGAAAACCGTCACGAGTCCCAGCTACGAAGCGGTCGCCCAGCCGATTTACACGAAGGCCATCGGCCGCTGGCGACACTACGAGCGGATTCTGGAACCGGCGCTAGAGACGCTGGAGCCTTTTATTCGCGAATTCGGCTACAACTGAAGCTGTGCGGCAATCGGCAGCGCCGCATCACGTTGGTCACGAGAAGGATGTGCATCAGATGAGTTTACGTTCGGCGAGGCGCCTCGTTGCCGCCAGCGTCGTGGTCTCGATCGCGGCGATAGGACACCAGGCGCTGGCCTCGACGCTGCGCGTGATGAGCTACAACGTGCTTGTCGGTGGCACGTCGGGCGGGCAGCCGTTGTCGCGGACCGCCGGGGTCATCACCGCGGCCAACGCGGACGTCGTCGGGCTGCAGGAAATCGGCGGCAGCGGGCCGGCGCTGGCGACGATGCTGGGCTTTTATTACTACGGCTTCAACAGCGACGTCGGCGTGCTCAGCCGGTATCCGATCGTCGAGTCCTACAGCCAGGGCGTGAAGCTGCAGCTTTCGCCGACGCAGCAGGCGTACCTGTTCGACGTACACCTGGCGCCCTATCCCTACCAGCCGTATGACGTTCGCGACGGCCTGTTGCCGACCGAGTCGCAAGCGATTGCGGCGGCACAAACGGCCCGTGGCGCGAGCATCGCGTCGGTGCTCGGCGGAATGACCGTCCCGCTCGCTTCGGGAGCGCCTGTTTTCCTGACGGGTGATTTTAATGAGCCTTCGCATTTGGACTGGACGCAGGAGGCCGCTGACGCGGGGCTCCATTTCGGCCGGAAGGTCGCCTGGCCGGCTTCGACCGCGGTCGTCAACAAGGGGCTTATGGACTCTTATCGCGAGCTGCGGCCGAATGAGATCACTCAGCCCGGTTACACCTGGACGCCTGGCAGCCCGGCGCCGACGGTGGATCCGAACGAGGTGCATGACCGGATCGACTTTGTCTACTACGCCGGCGTCAATGTCGCGGCGACGCAGACCCAGGTGATCGGCTACACGACCAGCGACGGGATCACGGACAGCGCGGTTCAGCCGTATCCTTCGGATCACCGCGCGGTCGTCACCGCGTTTAGCATTCCGGCCAGCTTTGCCGCCGGTGATCTGAACGGCGACGGCGCTGTCAACGCGCTCGATTGGGGCGCCTTGCGCGTGAATCAGTTCACCGACCTTTCCGGGCTGACAAGAGGCGAGGCGTTTGCCCGCGGCGATTTGAACGGCGACTTCAAAAATGACCACGCCGACTTCGTGCTCTTCAAGCAGTTTTACGAGTCGGCGAACGGCGCCGGGGCGTTCGCGCAGATGATTGCGCGTGTGCCGGAGCCGGCGGGCGCCGTGCTGTTCGCCATCATGTCGATTGCTGTCTGCTCACGGCTCGCCGCTGCCGGACGGCGGGTTGAGCGACTCGAGCAGCACTTCGGCAATGTCTTTGACCTCGACATTCGAGGCTCTCGCCGCCAGCCCGTCGCCCAGCATAATCATGCAGAACGGGCAGGCCACGGCGAGCGTCGTGGCGCGGGAGGCGGCGATTTCCTGAACGCGCGACTGCCCTACCCGTTGGGCCGGCGGATCGTCGAACCACATGCGGCCTCCGCCGCCGCCGCAGCAGGAGGTGTCGCGGCGATTGCGCGGCAACTCGACGATCGGCAGTGCGCCGTTGCCATTTACGGCCGCGGCGAGCACTTCTCGCGGCGCGGCGGTGATGTCGTTGGCGCGGGCGAGGTAGCAGGGGTCGTGAAAGGTGATCACTCGGCCGTTCGTGGTGCTCGTCGCTTTTGGCAGGCGGTCTTCGGCGATTAACTCGGCGAGCAGCTCGCTGTGGTGGACGACTTCATACTGGCCGCCCATTTGCGGATAGTCCCGCCGCAGACTGTTCACACAGTGTGGGCAGTGCGCCACGATCTTGCGGACGCCGCGCTGGCCGAGCGTGCTGACATTTTGTTCGGCCAGCTGCTGGAACAGGAGCTCGTCGCCCATCCGCCGGGCGGATTCTCCGGTGCAGCGTTCCTCAGGGCCGAGCACGGCGAAGTTTACATTCGCGGCTTTGAGTAGCTGGACGACGCTGCGGGCGATGCGCTGAACGCGGCGATCGTAAGCGGCCGCGCAGCCGACCCAATACAGCACGTCGAAGTCGGCGTGGTCGCGAGCCAACGGCACGTCGAGTCCCGCGGCCCACGCCATGCGCTCGGCGCCGCTCATCCCCCACGGGTTGCCGGCTCGATCGGTCTTCTGCAAAGCGGTAGCAGGCGAGCCGCGCAGGGCGCCCTCGCCGATGAGATTTCGCCGCAGGTCGGTAATCATCCGCATCGGGCTGATACCGAGCGGGCAGATGTCGGCACAGGCCTGGCAGGTGGTACACGACCAGAGCGTTTCGTCGGCGATCACGTGGCCCGGCAGGCGCGCCGAGGGGCGCGATGGCGCGTTCATCGCGGCGAGCAAATCCTGCACGACATTGCGCGGCGAGAGAGGTTTGCCCGCCTCGAACGCCGGGCAAGTATCCTGGCACCGGCCGCAGGAGACGCAGGCGTCGAGCTCGACAAGCTGCGAGCGCGTGAAGTCTTCGATCGTCGCGACCCCGATGAGGCCGGTGGTCTCGACTTCCTCGAGCGATACGGGCCGCATTTCGCCCAAGGGGTGATCGCGAAGAACGAGATTTACCGTGCCGGCCAGCGCGTGCATCATGCGGCTGTAGGGCATCCACGCGACGAACCCGAGAGCCAATGCGGCGTGTAGCCACCACAGTGTGAAGTGCATCGTCCGCGCGGAGTCGGATTCAACCCCTGCTGCGGCGAAACCCTTCGCGCATACGAACCCGATCGGCGACAGTCCCGGCAGCGGCGTTGCGGCGAGCAGGATGCGCAGCCCTTCGACGAGGTAGCCGGTCACGCCGATCACCAGCAGCAAGGTGACGATGCCGGTGGTGCCTGCCGAACGGTCGAAGCTGCCCTGCCCTCGTATTCGCCGCAGGAGGAACATGCCGCAGCCGATGATAAAGGCGATGCCGAACGTGTCAGTGACGAGCTCGTAAATGCCGAAGTAAACGCCCTTGTGAAACACTGGGTCGTTCGGCGCACGGCCCAAAAGATCGGCAAGCCAGTGTTCGACGCCGACCAAAATCGTCCCGAGCAGCAGCACCATGAATCCGCTAAAGAGCAGTACATGAGCAGTGCCGGCGAACGGACGGCCGCGGAAACGATTCTGCAGGAGCACGTCGCGCAGCAGCCGTCGAATCACAACGTTTAGCCGGATGCGGCCCGCAGGCCGGCCGCGGCGCCACCGCCGCACTCGCCGGTAGAGTCCATACGTCCACAGCCCGATCGCGACAATGGCGGCGGCGTAAAACAGCAGCCGCGCCCAGGCGGGAATGTTGCCGAAGATTTCGCGCGTCAGCAGCGGCGGCTGCGCGGACGTCGTGATCTCAGCCAGTAGCGCCGGCGCCATTTTGCTCCAACCGCTTGATCAGTTCGGGCGTCACGGCGTACACGTCGCCGACGAAGCCGAAGTCGGCCACTTCGAAAATCGGCGCGTCCGGGTCGCTGTTGACGGCGGCGATCTTTTTCGAGTTCTTCATGCCCGCGAGGTGTTGCACGGCGCCGGAGATGCCCAGGGCCAGGTACAGGTCGGGCGCCACGATCTTTCCGGTTTGCCCGACCTGCAGCTCATTGGGAGCAATGCCCGCATCGACAAGCGCCCGCGAGCTGCCGGTCGCCGCGCCGAGCACATCGGCCAGACCGCCGACGTAGCGCTCGAAATCCTCCGCCGACTTGAACGCGCGACCGCCCGAAACCACGACGCGGGCTTCAGCCACGTCGGGGCGGGCTGTTTGCTTGGACCGCAGCCCCTCGTAGCGGGCGCGGCGAGCGAACGTGGCCGGTGGCAGTTCCATTGGCTCAACTGTCGCCGCTTGGGACAAGGGAACCGCCGCCGGGTAGGCCGAGGCGCGCACCGTCACGAATTGAGGCGAACCGTGCAGCGCGATCGTCGCCGTCACGGCGCCGGCAAATCGCGGGCAATCAAAAAGCAAGCGGCCATCGGCCCATTCGTGGCGCACGACGTCGCTGGCCATGGCGCCGCCGTGCAAGGCGGCCGCTCGCGGAAAAATGTCCTTGGCGAACGTAGACGACGCGGCGGCCACAAGATCGAAGCGGCCGCTTTTCACCACTTCCGCAATGGCGCGTGCATAAGACTCGGCGAGCTCGTGCTCCAGGCCAGCGGCGTCGATGGCAATCACCGGAGCATACTGGGCGGCCGCCGCGGCGACATCGGCAATGCCCTGCCCCAGCACCAGCCACGCGACCTCGCCGCTAGATGGGCGGGCCGCCTGTTGCGCGAAGCCCAAACAGGACAGGCTTGCCGGCCGCAAGGTCGTCCCATCATGTTCGGTAATGACGAGGATGCGCATCGCGACGCTTCAGCCTCCGATTCCGGCCGCCTGGGCGATCAGCGCGGCGAATTCATCAAGCGAGGCGAGCCGTTCGCCGGCGCGGCGCGTGTCGCCCGAGCGGTACCGGATGACTTCGACTCGCGGCTCCAGCGGCACGCCAAGCTCTCCGGCGGCGATCGTTTCCAGGGGCTTCTTGCGGGCCTTCATGATGCCGGCCATCGAGGCGTACCGCGGTTCGTTCAAACGCAGATCGGTCGTCACCAAGGCCGGGAGCGTGAGCGTGAGCGTTTCAATGCCGTGATCAGTTTCGCGATCGACCCGCAGCTCGTTGCCAATGAATTCCAGGCGCGAGGCGAACGTCGCTTGCGGCCAATCGAGCAGCGCCGCGAGAAATTGGCCCGTCTGATTGGCGTCGTCGTCGACGGCCTGCTTGCCCATGAGAACCAGGTCCGGCGTTTCGCGCTCGACGATGGCTTTCAGTAAGCGGCTGACATTCCAGGGATCGAGCGGCTTGGCACATTGAACGATGATTCCGCGCGCGGCCCCCATCGCCAGTGCGGTGCGCAGCGGCTGCTCGTACTCAGGCCCGCCAATGCCAACGGCTACAACCTCGACGTCCCGAAGCCGTTCGCTGATGCGGACCGCCTCTTCCACCGCGATCGCGTCGAACGGATTGATCACATGCGGAATGTGATCCGTCTCGACGCGCAAGCCGTCGGCCGACGCGACGATCTTCTGGTCCGTATCGGGGACCCGCTTGGTGGGCACGAGGATCTTCATACTACCGCGACCCGCTGGCGACCGGCCGTGGGCGTTCGACGCCGCCGTAGTAGTTGCCCGCCATCCGCACGCATTTCTCCTCGATCTCGACGCGGTTGACGTAGCCTGGCACGTCGAAATAGCGATCGGCTTCGATCGATTCGCAATCGTACGTGCTCTCGCCGTCGAGGATGAGCTGCGACATGATCAGTCCGATGGTCGGGCTCTGCACGATGCCGTGGCCGGAGAAACCGGAGCAATGATACAGGCCGTCGATATCCGGCATCTTTCCGCAGAAGGGCCGCGCGTCCGGCGTGAAGGTCATGATGCCGGTGGTGATCGACATCGGCGTCCGCCCGTCGATCCACGGGAACCGCCGATTGGCGGCGTCGAGCAATTGGGCGACTTGAATCGAATCGCGGGCCGCCTTCATGCGGGACATGTCGAAATCCACCGGCAGCCGCCGCATGTCGTGCAGCTCCGGCTCCGGGTCGTAGATGCCGACGATGAGGCCGCCGCTTTCGGGGCGCGTGTAGAGCCGCAGATGCCGATCGCGAATGGCGGGGCTGAGGCGATCCACCGGGTGCGCCGGATCGGGCCGGGTAGTCAAATAATAGTGACCAATCGCGGCGGTGGGCAGCACGGCGTCGGCCAACTCGGCGTTCAAGTAGGACCAGGGTCCGCCGGCGTTCACGACGACGTCAGCGTGATACTCGCCGTCCGTGGCTCGAACGCCGCGCACGCGGTCGCCATCGAGCAGAATCTGAACAACCGGCGTGTGCGTGCGATATTCGACGCCACGGGCCTTGCCGATCTTCAGATAGGCGCTAACCAACTCAGCCGGCTGAATGTGTCCATCGGTGGGAGAGTAGCAGGCGTCAAGCAGATCGTCGGTCCGCATGTAGGGCAACATGCGCGAAACTTCGTCGGCCGACGCGTGATCAATCTCAAAGCCGATCGACTTGCCCATGGCGACCAGCGCGGCAATCTCCTCGGCCCGTTCGGGGGTTTCGGCAATGCGCAGCGAGCCTGTCGGCACGAAGATTTCGACGCCGGCTTGTTTCTCCAACTCGCGGACGATCTCCACGCCGTCCATCAGCATGCGGGTGTGCTCGGCGTTGCCGCGCAACTGGCCAAGCAAGCCGGCGGCCCGGCCGGTGGAGCCATTGCCGATGCGTTCGCGTTCCAGGACGATGACTTTCGCGCCGCGGCCGGCGAGCTGCATCGCGGTGCTGAGCCCGGCGACGCCTCCGCCGATGATGATGGCGTCAGCTGTGATCGCTTTCGACATTCGATTTGGGCGTGGCGAAGTGAAAAGAAAGTCGGCCGGATTATCTAGATTTTCTTCCGCGTGACGATGAAGATTTAATGTAGTTGCAGCGAAAAAACGGCCACAGGGCGAGGGGCGCAAATCCGATGGCAAAATGCGCGTCCACTCGCATACATTGTCGAGCCAGCGCGTCATAATGCGCTGGCTCGGACAATGGACTTTTCACAGCGTTCGGCGGAAAGAGGTCAAGTAGTTGACCCAAGTTCACTTCTACGATCCGAAATACGAACGCTGGCGTTGGCGGACGTTTGGCATTACTTGGCTCATCTACGCGGGCTACTACTTCACCCGCCAGTCCTCGACGTTTAGCGTCGCCAAGGTCGCCCTCACGGACGATCCGCGCATTCTGCTCTCGCGAGAACAGCTCGGTTGGATCGACTCGGGGGCGCTCACCGCTTACATGGCGGGGCAATTTCTTTTTGGTCCGCTCGGCGATCGGTTCGGGCCACGGCGGATTCTCTTGGCGGGAATGGCGCTGAGCGTCTCGGCCGCGGTGGCGGCGGGCTTTTCCACGACCTTTACGGCGTTCTTGGCCTTTGCGATTGTCCAGGGCGTGGCCCAGTCCACCGGCTGGAGCAACGTGAATAAGGTGATGAGCTCCTGGTTTTCGCTGCGCGAGCGCGGCCGGGTGATTGGCTGGTGGTGCACGCACTACACGATGGGCGCGGTGGCGGCGCTGTCGTTCGCCGGCTGGATGATGAGCTATTTTGGCCACACTGAAACGGGACCCGATGGGGTGAGAGTGGTCCCCTATTGGCCGGCCGTTTTTTGGGGGCCGGCGGCGGTGCTGGGCCTTGTGCTGGTCGTCGCCTGGCGGTTCCTGCGAAATAGCCCCGATGCGGAGGGCCTGCCGCCCATCGAAACATATCACGGCGAGCCGCGGTCGGCGATTAACGAAGAGGACGCCGCGGCACCGGAGGCTTCCGGTTCGTGGCGTTTGATTGCCGAAGTCCTGGCGACGCCGTCTATTTGGCTGCTGGCGTTCGCTTATTTTTCGATCAAGTTCGCGCGCTACACGTTTATGTGCTGGGGTCCGCAGTTTGTCAAAGAAAGCGTGGGCGCCAGCGCGGCGGAAAGCGCGTTCACGGCCGCGGCGATGCCGATTGGCGGCGTCGTCGGCGTTATCGTCACTGGGTATGTGAGCGACAAGCTGTTCCAGTCCCGGCGCGCGCCGGTTGCGATCCTGTCGCTGCTGGCAACGGCCGGCGTGATGTTTCTTGGGCTCTCGCCAATTCACAGCTCTTGGTTTATGTGGATGTTCTTCTTCCTGGTCGGCGCCTTCCTGTTTGGCCCCGATTCGCTCATCTCCTCCACGGCGTCGATGGACTTCGGCACGAAGCGCGGCGCCGGCACGGCCACCGGGTTCATCAATGGAGTCGGCTCGATCGGCGGCGTCCTAGGCGGCTACCTTCCGGGAATCATCACGACTGAAAACGATTGGAGCCCAATCTTCAACCTGATGCTCCTGAGTTTGATCTGTTCGGCGGCGACCCTCCTTCCCCTATGGCGCAAGCGCCCGCCGACCGCGGGCCGATAACGAGGGAATGGTCATGGCATTCACGGCGGCCGGATCCACGTTCCGCGATCTGAAGACGCTGCTCGCCAAGGCGTCGCCGCTGCGCAGCGGCGACGTGCTGGCCGGCCTGGCTGCGGAAAGTGATCGCGAGCGCGTCGCGGCTCAACTGGCGCTGGCGGACGTGCCGCTGTCGCAGTTCCTCGCCGAGCCGCTCATTCCCTACGACAAAGACGAAGTCACCCGGCTGATTCTCGACGGCCACGATTTAGACGCCTTTCGACCGGTCGCGGACCTGACCGTCGGCGAATTTCGCAACTGGCTGCTGCGTTACGAAACGACCGGCGAATCGCTCGCCGCGATTGCGCCGGGGCTGACGCCGGAAATGGCGGCGGCGGTGAGCAAGCTCATGCGCAACCAGGATTTGATCCTGGTCGCCAGCAAATGCCGCGTCGTGACGCGGTTTCGTAACACGATCGGTCTGCCGGGGCGGCTTTCGATTCGATTGCAACCGAATCATCCGACGGACGATCCCGCGGGCATTGGATCGTCGATCCTCGACGGCCTGCTTTACGGTTGCGGCGACGCGGTCATTGGGATCAATCCGGCGACCGATTCGACCGAAACCGTCGTTCGCCTGCTGCACATGCTCGCCGAGCTCATCGAACGCTATGAGATTCCGACGCAATCATGCGTGTTGGCCCACATCACGACGCAGTTGGCCGCCATCGAGCGCGGCGCGCCGGTTGATTTGGTCTTTCAATCCATCGCCGGCACGGAAACGGCCAACAAGAGCTTCGGCATTGACCTGGCGCTTCTGAAAGAAGCTCGCGACGCTGTATTGTCGCTCAACCGCGGGGCGGTCGGCGCCAACGTCATGTACTTTGAAACGGGCCAAGGCTCCTGCCTGTCGGCGGGCCCCCATCATGGCGTCGATCAGCAAACCCTTGAGGCTCGCGCCTACGGCGTCGCGCGGCATTTTCAGCCGCTGCTCGTGAACACCGTCGTGGGATTCATCGGCCCCGAGTACTTGTACGACGGCAAGCAGATCATTCGCGCCGGGCTGGAGGACCACTTCTGCGGCAAACTGCTCGGCGTGCCGATGGGTTGCGACGTTTGTTATACGAATCACGCCGAGGCCGATCAGGACGACATGGACAATCTCATGACGCTGCTGGCGGCCGCGGGATGCAATTACTTCATGGGCGTGCCGGGCGCGGATGACATCATGCTGAACTATCAATCCACCTCGTTTCACGACGCGCACTATCTCCGGCAATTGCTCGGCTTGCGGCCGGCGCCGGAGTTCGAGGCGTGGCTGGAGCGGATGGGAATTGTAGACCAAGAGCATCGCCTGGTATCCGTGAGCGCGAAGCACCGATTGCTGGCGACGATAGAAGAATCCTCGGACGTTCAATGAACCGCGATCTGCAGCAGCCTGCGAGGGCGCCCGACACGATAACGTCCGATGCGTGGCAGTCGCTTCGCGCCGCGACATCGGCCAGGATCGCCTTGGGGCGAGCCGGCGGGAGTCTGCCGACGCACGAGTGGCTGAAGTTCAAAGCCGCCCATGCCGCGGCGCGCGACGCGGTGCATAATGAATTCCACGCGGCGGATTTAGCACGTGAACTACACGACCTCGGGCTGAAATCCATTGTGGTGGAGAGCGCGGCGGTTGACCGCATGACGTATTTGCAGCGGCCCGATTTGGGGAGGCGGCTCAGCGACGCGTCGCGGAAGCAATTGGAGGCTTTCGATCATAGCGGCGCCGCTCCGGACGTGGCAATCATCGTGAGCGATGGATTGTCCGCCCTGGCGGTGCATCGGCAGGCGCCGCCGCTGTTGTCGGCATTGGCGCCGCGACTGAGCGAGCGGCAGGTTTCGCTGTCGCCGGTCGTTGTCGCACGATTTGGGAGGGTGGCGCTGGAGGATGAAATCGGCCAATTACTCCGTGCGCGACTGGCCGTGATACTCATTGGCGAACGGCCCGGACTGGGATCGCCGGACAGCCTCGGCGCTTATTTGGTCCATGGCCCCAAGGCAGGCAACGCCGACGCGCGGCGCAATTGCGTCTCGAACATTCGGCCTGAAGGGTTGCCCATCGAAGCGGCCGCTGAGACGCTTGTCTATCTAATCACAGAATCCTTGCGGCGCCAAATCAGCGGCGTGGAGTTGAAGGACGATCGCATGGTTCCGTCACCGCCGAACCCTGCGGCGCTGCCAAGTCGTGAGTGATAGCGCGACTGCGGCCAGCAACACGCCTAGCGGTTCCGGCACGGCAATCAGGGCGGCGAAGGCGCCGGCGCCGTTCATCGCGTCGAACGCGTTCTTGAACATCACGAAATCGTCGTGGTCGTTGCGCAGGTCGCCGTTCAAATCGCCGAGTCGAAACGCCTCCGCCAGCGTCAGGCCGCTCATGTCACGCTGCTGGCCTTGCCGAAACAGACCCCAGTCATCGGCATTGATGAAACCGTCGAAATCGAGATCGCCCGGTTCGAGCAGCTCGAGCGAAATGTTGTCGGCGTAGCCGTCGTTCTCGCCCGTTGCACGGACGGCCGTCAGTTCCAGGAACACCGACCGCGTTTCCGCCGGTAGCGAGCCAAGTTGCTCGCGAAATATGAGTTGCGTGAGGTTGCCGCGTTCGGCGGCCGTCACGGGGGCGAGCTGGGCGGAGCTGATTTCGGCGTTCGTGGCGTCAAGGAAATGCGCGACCACCGTTGCCGTATGGTTCTGGTCAAGGTAACCGCCCAGCCAGGCGGAGAGCACGAAGCGAACTTCGCCGCCGCTGATCAGCGACGCGAGATTGCTGACGTCAATGCGCTGGGTCATCGTGCTCGTGGCATTCAAGCCGCCGGAGAAAAAGTTCTGCCCGCGGTCGGCCGGTCCGGGATCGCTGAGCGAGGGAAAACCGCCGGCCGCGAGGTAATTAATCTCCGTAATTCCGCCTGGCCCGGGGTCATTCCAACCGGCCGCGTATTGCTGCGTGCCGTTGCTGTTGAAGCCGCGGCCATACTCGGCGTCGCCGTTGAAGACGAGATTGTGTCCCAAGCTTGCCGGCGCCAGTCCGGCGGACGTCAGGCCGATCGCATGGCCGTCGTAGTTCTCAGGGATCGGGGCGCCGAAGTACGTAAGCACCGTCGCCGCGACATCGACCTGACGTGGATTCGCCTGCGGCAGCACCGTGGTGGCCAGCGGCCCGGCCACGATGAAGGGAATCGTCCGCTGCTCGGGCAGCCCGCCGGAGTGCCCCGTGCCAAGGCCGCCGTGGTCGCTGGTCAGAACGACGAGCCAGTCTTCGCTGCCAAAAGTGGGCCGCGCCTTCATCGCTGTCATCATCTGCCCGATTTGCCGATCAACATCGGCAATCTCCGCGAGATACTGCGGCGACGTCGGACTGAATCCATACGTGTGCCCGGCTGTGTCCACGTCCGAGAAAAAGGTCATAACCACGTCAGTCGCGGGATCCTGCATCCACTGGACGACGCGGTTGGTCATGAGCTGATCGCCATTGCTGGAGTACTCAAAGTTCTCGACCGTGTCAGCGCCGGAGGGGATGCTGGTGCTGGCGATTTGCCAGGTGAGCACGCGGTGGGTGTCAAGCGACGGGTCGAACGCTTCGAGCGGCGTGAACCAATCCGTCGTGCCAGGGACGACGTTCTGGAACTCGTTCGTGTCGGCGCCGTGGCGATCGACGTGCAGGCCTGTCATGTAGGCGCCCCAACCCGGTCCGCTGAAGGTGAGGTGCTCCGCCTGCGCGTAGGTCGCAAAGATTCCCGATGGGCCGCTGGTCCCGAAGAACGTGCCGTCCACGAGCGAATCGACGTTCGGCGCGTTGGCGGCGATGAGGGCGTCGGGACGCAGGCCATCGACGCCGATGGTGAGCACCTTCTTTTCGCGCGCTTCCGACGACGATGCGCTAAGAACGCCGACCGCGACCGCCATCATCGCCAACATTCGGCAGCTAATCCAGCGGGCGCCCATGAGCAGTATGACGAGGCGATTTGAGGAGCCGAGAGAAGTCGTCGTCCATCGACGGAACTTGACTTGTCAGCGCATCGTAGTCGTGGGAAAAACGAGGGTCAACGAATCTTGAACGCCGAAGCGCGTTTCTACAAACACAATGCGCAAAAACCCGCTGAACACGCGCCGCCGGTCGTTCACAATGTCGCTTAGCCGGTGATCCCGCGCGAGC
>JAICUM010000370.1 GCA_025935855.1 Pirellulales bacterium
GCACGAAGTCCCGGAAACCTACCCCACCGGCGTGTAGCGGCGGTTTTCAACCGCCGTGTCATTTCGATGCACCCAGCCGCAAACTGCGCGGCGCCCTGCGGCAAGGCATAAAACTTGCACTCTCTCATCAGTAAGTGCAGTGTCCCTCTCAATGCAAATACTTCTCCAAACAAAGGATACAGAGCGATGGCTACTACGGTTAACACAACGCGCACGCCGGCGACGCGCGACCTGAATCGCCCAAACCAACACCCTGAACGGGACGACAACGCCGACCCCATCACCGGCGAACCCGGAGCCCATCCCGTTGGGACTGGACTTGGAACGGTCGTCGGCGGCGCAGCGGCCGGCGTCGGAGCGGGGGCGCTGGGAGGTCCGATCGGAGCCGCCGTCGGAGCGGTTGTCGGCGGCGTCATCGGTGGCTTCGCTGGAAAAGAAATCGCCGAGGAGATCGACCCCACCGTCGAAGAGCACTATTGGCGGCACGAGTACGTGAACCGGGACTACTACGACGACAACGTCGCTTATGGCACGGTCGAGCCCGCCTACCAGTTTGGCTGGGAAGCGCGCTGCCGGCACGTCGGACGCTCATGGGACGACGCCGAGGCCGACGTCCGCCGGGAGTGGGACGCCTCGAAGCACTCGAAATCCATGAGTTGGGATCGAGCCCATGGGCCAATCCACGACGCCTGGGACCGCGTCGAGTGCATTGTCGCCAAGAGCCCGTGAAGGCCGGGTGCGTCGAATCTGCGACTTCGCATGCGATCGAATCGCTCGAATGAGTCAGTGCTCTGAACGCCGCGCCGCGTTTGATTGTCGATACGTCGCCCTCACAACTAGTCTCCGCTAAAAAGGAGCGACTGGCGCCGGATTGCCGCAAAGCACCAATTCGCGTAAGGTAGTCCGCATCGCCGTTCGCAAGACGCTTCGGGCGTCATCGAGCGGGCGATTCCACTCGGCGGCAAACGCACTTGGAGACGACCATGCAATACGGCATGAACCTGCTTCTGTGGACGGGACACCTCGATGAATCGCTCCTGCCGGTGCTCGAAAGCCTCAAGTCGATGGGCTACGATGGCGTCGAAGTCCCCATGTTCGAGCTCGACGAACAGTTTTACGCCGGCTGGGGGAAGCGGCTGAACGACCTCGGCTTGCGCCGAACGGCTGTCACGGTGCGGACTGAGGCAGACAATCCCATCAGCGCCGAGGCCAAGGTGCGTGAAGCGGGCGTCGCCGCCTCGAAGCGCACCCTCGATTGCTGCCAGGCGCTCGGCGCCGAAACTTTGTGCGGCCCCTTTCACTCGGCGCTCGGCCACTTCAGCGGCGCCGGCCCGACGAGCGAGGAATGGAAGCATGGCGTCGAAAATATGCGCCATGTCGCCCAGCACGCGGAGAAGTGCGGCGTCCTGCTCGCGGTCGAGGCGCTCAACCGCTTCGAGTGCTATTTCCTCAACTGCATGACCGACGCCGTGCGGTTCGTCCGCGACGTGAATCATCCACGCTGCAAGCTGATGTACGACACGTTCCACGCCAACATCGAGGAAAAGAACATCCGCGAAGCCATCCGTACGGCAGGCCCCTATCTGGGCCACGTGCACATCTCGGAAAATGACCGCAGCACGCCCGGCCAGGGCAACGTCCGCTGGGCCGAGAACTTCGATGCGATTTTGGAAACCGGCTACGATGGCTGGATGGTCGTCGAAGCGTTCGGTTTAGCCCTGCCGAGCATCGCCGCCGCCACAAAGATCTGGCGGCGGATGTATCAGACGGAGGAGCAACTCGCCCGCGACGCCCTCGCGTTCATGAAAAGCGAAGTCGCGAAGCGGCGTCGCTCCTAATGACGGCTGCCGGGTCGCATCACAGCCACGCCCAGGAGCAGGCCCGCCAAAAGCGCGGCCATGCCCGGTTCCGGCACGGCGTTCACCGTGACGTGAATCGGCGCCGACAGACTCCGATAGCCGAGCGTGATCACCGAAAAGGTATTCTTCGGATTCGCGACCAACGGCGTCTCGGGCGAAACAAACGAGTCAAGCGGTTGGAAGGAGCCGCCGCGTATTTCCAGCGAGCGCTGAGTGACGCCCGCGTCGAATTCGACATGCGCGTCGTAGGCGCTGTTGCCGTTGGCGTTGAACGTGATCGGCCCGCCGCCGCCACGAGTTGAAATGCTGATGCCAGTAACGGGCGGCGACCCTCCCGGCCAACTCCAATGAACAGTAAAGCCCGGCGGCAAGCTGGCTCCGTCGTTGGGCGAGGTGATGGTCGGCGTGATTTGAACGATGTTGTCAAACGCGCTCGACGCGATCGTGAACTGGTGCTGCTCCGGCGGCGAAGCGGGCGGCAGCAAGAACTTGTCGTTGACGGTCCAGATGCCCGTAAAACGAGTCATCAGATCGCCTAGCGAAAGATTGCTGGCGGCCGGCGGCGGCCCCCCCGGGGAAACGAACTGAGTTCCGTCGGGCGCCACGATCGAACCGCCGTTGGTGAACACCGTGCCGAGCAAGATTGAAACCTCAAAGTGGGGCCCACTTGGTCCTTCCGGGTAGCGCGCGACATTCAGAGAGATGGATTCGCTAGATGCCTGAGCGTGTGCGGCAAGAATCCCAACCGCCATCGCGGCGGAAAGAAGGCCGGTTCGTAATGTCGAGTTCATGAGCGGTTTCCGAATAGACGGTGAAATCGAAGTCTCTCCGAGTGTAACCACCGATTTAAGAAACGCAAAAGCTTGGGCAGCCGTCGTCTCAAATGACGTTCCGCTATCGCGAAAGCCCATGGTCGGAGGCACGCTTTAGGAACGGCGCCGCCTCGGCAACTCTCCCCGTTTGCTCCAACAGAATTCCGATCGTGAAATTCAGCTCCGGCGAATTGGGCCGCTTGGACAGCCCCTCGCGCAGCGTCGCCTCGGCCGCCGCTGAATCTCCAGCAACGATCAGGGCATCCGCCAGGCTGATCCGGGCCTCAGGCACATCCCCGCGGAGCGCCACCGCCCGGCGATAAGCTTCCGCCGCTTCTCTATGGCTTCCGGCGGCTAGCAGGGCGTCGCCAAGCTGAAGTTGGGCTTGGAAGTTCGTCGGATCGAGCTTCACCGCCTCCCGCAGCGGCTCGATTGCCGGCTCCGCCTCGCCTTTCTTCAAAAAGTCCAACCCGATCGCATACTGCCGCTCCGATTCCGCGGCGTTAAGCTGCGTGGCAATCTCCCGAGCCTCGGGCACGTCCGGCGTCAGCTCCGCCAGCGCCCGGAGCATTCGCTCATTCTCCGCATCGTGATTCGGCGAAGCCGCCGCTTTCCGCTCCGATGCCAGCAGCATGGCGATAATCGCCAACAGCGCCGCCCACTTCCCGGCGTGTACCATCGCCGGGACGAGACGATCGACGGCGCCCGCCGCCAGCTTTTCGCCCGTCAGCGTCTCACTGGCCGTTCGTTCGCTGACCTTCCAAATGAAGCCGTCGTAGTAGAAGTGCAAAAACGACGACGTCACGAATGCGGCCACCAGCCATTGTTGGGCGTCATCCAAATCGCCGCTGAACATCCGGTCGCCGGCATGCGCCGTGAAAAAACGGATCGAGCTGTACGCGGCGATGGCCGCCAGATAGAGCCCGAGCATCGCCCAGCGATCGCCGAACAGGAACCTAAGCGCGCCGAGCGTCCTGCCGGACTTGTTAAATAGCCGCCGGTTGTAAATCCAAACAATCGCGTTGTACTGCACCGCGTGATAGATTTCGAACATCGCGATGCCGATGAGCAGATTCGTCGACAGCCGGCCGCAATACCAATAGAACCATCCCGTGACCGCGGCGAGAAGTAGCTTGACCCCATTAATCGGTAAGCCGCGACGAAGCCGGCTCAATAAATGCACGAGATACGCCAAAGCCACCAGCGAGCTCGCTCCGCCGACAACCCATCGTACGATCATCAGCGTTTCGCGGCCAAACAGCGGCAGCCCCGTCTGCCACATAGCGCCCGCGATGCCATACATCCGCGTATCGCTGAACACCACGCCCGAAGCGAACATCGCCAGGCACAGCGCTTGATCAAGTTTCGCGGTCCGCCGCTCGCCCTCGCCGCGCCGCAGATCGTAGATTCGCATGAATCCGTACGTCTGCATCAGCCCATGCCACGTTCCCCAAAACAGCAGCACCAGTTCCATGCCGTGCAAATGCTGCCAGGGCAAGCCAAGCGATTCACTAACCACCGCGGGCGGCGTGAACAACAGCGCGAGCCCGAACACCAACGGCGGCGCCAGGAGAAACCGCCAGCGGTAGCGGGCGAACAGCTCCCGGTCGCCATACGCCCGCATGAACCCGGGCAAATGGTGCCCCAGCGACGCGAACGAAATCACCGCCAGGTACACCTGCTCGGTCGTCAGCCAATAACGGGCCGCGAGCAGCACGGCCGGCACAATCAATACCGGCGTCAGGATGAGATACGCGAGATCCCACGCCGGCGAAACGATCCAAGGGATCGCACGTTGACGGCGGCTGGGAACGGCGCTCGACATAACTCAAGTATGCCACTTTTGCCGGGCGCCGCTGAAATTCCGGAGGCCGAGCGCCCGCGGCTCGGCCCGCACGTGCCCGGCATGGTTCGGGCCCGGCAGCCCTTTACGCCGCGAAATGGCCGTTTTACTTGGATTTTTGGCGCCGCTCTGTTTATGCTGGAGGGGTTGCCCGGGCGCCCGGACTAGAGGCATTGCGCGCCCGTGGCTTGCCTGTTATTGGACGGTGACATGAAACGCTTCCGATTCGTCTGCGTATCAGTTCTGGGCCTTCTGACACTCGCGTGCTGCGCGCCGCGTCCCCTGCGGGCTGAGTTGCCGGTGGCGCCGCGCACGCCACAGGCGTCGATCGATCTGTTCGACGCGATGCAGCAAGGCAAGATCGACGCCACGTTCATCGCCAAAAATGCGCAGCGCGGGCGGATCGTGCTCAAGAACCGCACAACCCAACCGATCAACGTCGGCGTGCCCAACGCGTTCATCGGCGTGCCGCTGGCTCAGATGGGCGGCATGGGTGGCATGGGCGGCGGCATGGGTGGCATGGGCGGCGGCATGATGGGCGGCATGCA
>JAICUM010000514.1 GCA_025935855.1 Pirellulales bacterium
ATAGCTACACTTGCTCGAGAGCCTCGTCCTCCCGAGTGATTTGCTTACCGCGTCTTCGTGCCTTGGGCTTCGTCGGCGTAGGCGGTTGAAGCATCCGCCCAGCGCTCTTCTTCGGTGAAGAACCGGGTGGTTTCCTCGGCCGCGAGCTTGGCGTCGAGTTCGTCACAGGCCACCTCGGTGCGGAACACGTGCGTGCCGCTCTTCGAGGCCTTGGCGTGAATCTTGAAGACCTGCTCGCCGCCGGCCGGCAGGTTGTCCAGCGTGCGGAAGGTGACGCGGCCGTCGCGGATCGAGTGCTGCCCGCCTTCGACGTGGGCCGGGTCGATGCCGTCGGAGAACATGGCGACGACGTTCACGCCGTGGGCGGCGGTCATGCCGCGGTTCTTGATGTGAATCTCGTAGACCGCTTCCTCGCCGACGGGGACGACGCCCTTGGGGTCGCTCACGTCGAGCTTCAGGTCGGCCAAGGCTTCGACGTTCACCGCAACGCTCTTGGCGTCGGTCAATTCGCCGGTGGCGGACTGAGCTGAAAGCTCGATCTTGTTGGCGCCGGGCTGCGTCATGCGGCACTGCACCTGCATGAACCGCTCTTCGCCGGCGTTCAGGCTGCCGGCCTTCCAGACCAGCGTGCGGCGGTCGGCGTCGTAGCTGTTGCCATCGCTGGCGTGTACCAATTCCGCGCCAGCCGGCAGATTGCACTGCACCGCGACTTGCTCAACCGCGGCCGTGCCCGGGTTCTTGACACGGAAAAAGTACGTAGCGACTGAGCCCGCGTATTTCTTGTCCGGGCCGCGCCAATCGACCTGCAGCTCCGCCTTGCGGCAGAGAACTTTCTTCACGGATTCAGCACGAAGGTTGCCGGCGCCGATCGCGGCGGCCTGGATTTTGAGCTCGCCGGCGTCGCGCGCCGTCAGCTCCAGCTCAATCTTCTTCGATTCGCCGGCGGCGAGCGTGCCGATTTTGTGGCGGACCATTGAGTCCTTGCCGCCGCCCGGCGACGTGAGCTCGATCGACACGTCTTCGGCGGCGCCGTTGCCGGGATTGGAGAGCGTGAGGGCGTAACGCTGCGCCTTGCCGAACATGACCTCGGCGGGGCCGGCGATTTCCATTTGGAGCTTGGGCTCTTGGATTTCGACAGTGGCCTGAGCGACGACCGGTGCGTGCGTCACTTCAATGCCCAACTGCATCTCGTGGCCGCCGCGCGGAATGAGCTGCAGGGAGAGCGTTTGCGAACCGCCGGCCGGCAGCTCGTATAGCTGCCATTTGATGACGCCGGTTTTGGCGGCGCCGGAGCTTTCACGATCAACCGTGCCGTTGCTGGACGTGGCATCAACCACCTCAGCTCCCGCCGGGGCGGCGATCACGGCGACGACTTCCCGCGCGGCGACTTCGCCTTTATTCTCGACCGTCACGCGGTACTCGGCCTGCCGGCCGACGACGATGCTTTGCGGACCTTCGATGTGCGAGGTGATGAGCGGCTGCTTGCTCGTGAAGAGCAGGCCGCGCGACGCGGTAGCAGAATTGCTTGTCGAGGAGGTGATGCGAGCCGGTTTGCTTGGAACCGGCTTGGGCTGCTCAGCGGACGGCCGGGTGGCGAACATCGCGCTGGCATCCTTGGCGTCGATCGAGCCGAGGCCTTCACCGGTGGTGCTTGGTTCGATTGCCGCGGGCTTCGGCGCCGCGGCTTTCGGCCGCGCTGCCGGCCTGGCGGCGGCTTTCGGTGCGGAGGATGTGCTGGGCATGGGCGGCGCCATGCGATCGGTTGGCTTCGCGGCCGGCGCTTCGGCGGCTTCCTCGGCTGAATCCTCGCTCAGCAGGGCGTCGCGGAAATCACGCGGCTTAGCGCTGCCGTGGCTTCTGGCGGCCGGCTTGGATTCGCGTAAGTAGCTCGGCAAATCTTCTGACTCGCTGGCGGCCGGCGGCGCGATGTCCTGGTCGGCGGGCGGCTGGGATCGCGCGTTCTCGTTGTTGGAGGATCCGATGCCGGACAAGGCTTCGGCGAGCTCGTTGCGGCGGTTGCTCACCGGCGGGGAGCTGCGTTCAACCCGCGACGCGGTCCGCGGAGATGGTTCGACGGCGTTGCTCTCGACCATGCTCTGCCGGCTGGGCACACCCGCTGACGAGCGAACCGTTCGTTGGTTCGGTTGTTGATCGGAGTTGAATTGTTGCTGGCGCGATTGCGGTTGCGGACCGCGCGACGGCACGCCTTTGGAATTGGTGAACAGGCCCGCGGCCTGGCCGTTTTTGCTGGGCATCTGGCGCTGCGATTTCAGTTGCGCGGGATCATACGGCATCGGCACGTCGGACGCCTGTTGCTCGCGCTCGTTGTCGGAGCCGCCGAACAGATTCGGCAAGTGGAGCTTCGAGAGCAATCCGCCGCGCTTCTTGCTGACCTGGTCTTGCGCGGCCTCGCGCGGCGACGCGGCGGCCGCCTGGCGGACGCGGCTATCGACGTAGTAGCGCGGATCGCGCGACCCTTGCCTGGCCTGAGCTTGTGCCTGAAGCTGCTGGCGGGAGTAGGCGCCGGTACCGTCTTGTGCTAGCAGCGTATTAGTCGAACATGTGGCCAGTGCGGCCGCGATGATCCATCCGCGCGTCATGATTGCATCCCTGCACGAGGTGCGCCCTCCCCTTACGCGGGAACATCGGCAGTGCGCGTGGCGCGAATTGAATCGGTTCTGGGAAGAATTCCTATAAAGTAGTTTGGGGGAAATGCGGGAGACGTGATGACGCAAGCATCGCGGCAATGTGTGCCATGCTCATGTCTGCGTGAGCATGGGACCAGCTGGCAACATGCCCACGTCGGAGGACCTCCGTGGGCATGGCACGCTATTGATGACCGTGCTGAGCCTCAACAGCCGCCCGGTTGGCCTTCGACGGACAGGGTTACTTCAAAGCCTAGGTCCCGGAGCATGGCATAGTCGGCCTCCGGTAGTTGCCCCTTGGTGGTGAGATAGTCGCCGACGAAAATCGAATTCGCGGCGTAGAGACCTAGCGGCTGCAAGCTACGAAGGTGGATTTCGCGCCCGCCGGCGATGCGAAGCTCGCGGCTGGGATTCACCAGCCGAAACATTGCCAGCACCTTCAGGCAGTAGTTGGGCCTCAGCTCCGACTGGCCGGCGAGCGGCGTGCCTTCGATCGGGTTTAAGAAGTTCACGGGAATCGATTCGACGCCCAGCTCGCGCAGCTCGATGGCCATCGAGACGACGTCTCGCGGCTGTTCGCCCATGCCGATGATGCCGCCGGAGCAGAGCTCCATGCCGGCTTCGCGGACCGCCCGCAGGGTGTTCACGCGATCCTGGTAGGTGTGCGTCGTGCAAATCTCGCCATAGCGCTCGGCGCTGGTGTTGAGGTTGTGATTGATGCGGTTGACGCCGCACGCGGCGAGGCGCCCGGCTTGGGCAGGCGTTAAGAGGCCGAGGCAGGCGCAGATGTCCAGGCCGTAGCGCTGCTTAATCTCGGGCACGATTTGCTCGACAGCGGCGATCTCACGCTCATTCGGGCCGCGGGCCGAGATGACGATGCAGTAGGTCTTGGCCTGCCGCTCGGCCGCGGCGGCGGCGCCGGCGAGAAGCTGCTCGCGGTTCAGCAGGTTGTAACGCGGGATCTCGGCTTCGGAG
>JAICUM010000791.1 GCA_025935855.1 Pirellulales bacterium
AAGGCGACAGCGCGGCCGCGATGCCCAGAATCACGATACCGCCGCCCGCGGCCGCAATGAACCGCGCACGGGAGTGACTGGCGACGCGAGTGGTATCGAATTCCCTCGGCGTTGACAGCTGAGCAGTGACGGACCCGCTCATGTCGGTTCAGCAGGTGACGAGGGAACCTCCTTGCGCTCACCATTTATGACAGGCGGCGGCTCGTCCTCCAGGTGGAGTTCCGGCCTCGGAACCTCTGCGGCTTTCACGCTGTAGAGTCCGGCAAGTTCGTAGTGAACGAGCCTCGCTCGCGAACTCACGGCCCGTTCAGCCATGCCTAGTGATGCACGCTTCCGGCTTAACCAGTGTGCCCGTTCCATGATGTTCACCTTCTGCAGCGAGACGACGGAGGATTTGTCGGGTTAGCCGTTAATGGGATAGACCCGCATGACGGTCTGATTGAGCGCATTGATCTGGTAGATTCTGAGACCGTCGAACCGATAGTAACTGCCGTCGCCATCCTGATACTGGCTTCGATATTCGACCGGGACGGGCTGAAGTCCGCCGGGATCGACCTGCCCGACCTGCAGACCGTCGGCCGGCGAGGCGTTCACGCCGGGACGATACAATTCCTTCTGGTCGCTCCGAAGTTCCCTTTGCGCCTCGCGCAGATCCTTGCTTTCATTCCGGACGTCTTTGATCGACCCGTCGCGCTCGGCGGCGTGAAGCTGGGCCCGCTGCTTTTCGACGTTGCTGTGATCGTTGCGGACTTCGTCGCCCTTGGTCGTCGTGGCACAGGCCGCCAGAGAAGCGGCAATGAAGCTGTTGGCAATTGAATTTCGCATGTGGGGGCTCCTGAGAAGCTCTCTTTCGCAAGAGCGCGCGTGAAATCGGAGCATAAGAGATTGTCGGAATGGCTGATGCCAAGTTCTCAAACCCACGAAATGAGTGAACTACATATGGGGTCTTCGGCGGCTTATGTTAGGGCCGCTGCTCGAATTGCGGGAACGGTCACGAGGGCAGCTCGCTGCCGATACTTACGCGAGCGGACGCGGCGCCTCCGTTATTCTTCGCTCAATGTCAGCGGTATCCCACGCCCATTACATAGTCCCGCAGCAAAGCTTCGTCGCTTTCGGCCTCACTGAGCAGCACCTGCAGGATATCGCGCGCATGGAGGAGCCCCAGCGGCCGGCGCTGCTGGTCGACGACGGGGATGTTCTTCAATCCTCGCTGCTTCAGGCGGGCCCAGACATCGGCCAGCGCATCCCTGGTCTCGCAGTGCAGAACGTCACGCGTCATCACCGCTGCCGCCTGCGCCATGCAGCTCGCGCCCTGACAATGGCTGATCTGCTTCACCACATCCGTTTTCGTGATCACTCCAGCCAGCAGTCCTTCGGAGTTGCACACGATCACCAACTCGGTCCGCCCCTCAAGCAGCTTCGCCGCCTCGATCAGAAGCCCATTGTCCGCCATCGTGACGAGCCTTTCACGCGCTTTGGGCAGCAGCTCCTCTACAAACATCACCTTGCCTCCCGGCCAATCCACAATTCGGCCACCTCTCTAGGCACCGAGTTCGAGTCCCCCGCAGAACGTTTGCTCCGCAGAAGAAGGTTGCGGGTCTCGTTGCTTGATCCGGTTCGATCAACCCGCGAACGCAATGTCCAAAGTGGCAACGATGCCCGCAACGGCGAACCCAATGCAGCCGAGGCGCACGATCAAGAGCCA
>JAICUM010000320.1 GCA_025935855.1 Pirellulales bacterium
GCGAGTGGTTGGGCGCGGGGGTCCGTGGGTATACAGCTTGGGGTGGGTGACTAGAATGGAAGGGTTCGGGGTTCGGCGCGGGTCAAACTGCCGGACTGCGCGAGAAAATTTGACTTTCGCCGGCAGTCTTCGATAGATTGCTCGTAGAGATCAAGAGGCGCTCGTCCGCGATCCATGCCAAGCCCGACTGAGCGGGCCAGAACTCATCGGCTTGTCGAACTGATTCGGTGGATCCAGTGGGCGAGAGACGCGGCGGCTTGAACACCCGCGGCGGTCCACACAAATACGGAACAGGGGTATCTGAAGTATGGCCAAGGGTGGCGCCGTATGGGGTATCGATATCGGCCAATGCGCGCTGAAGGCGCTGCGTTGCCGAATGCACGAGAAGGAAAAGCGGCTCGTCGTCGAGTCGTTTGACTTCATCGAGTACCCGAAGATTTTGACGCAGCCCGAGGCGGAGCCCGCGGAGCTGGTGCGCGAGGCGCTGGAGACGTTCCTTTCGCGGAACGAGCTGGTCGGCGACACGGTGGCGATCAGCGTGCCGGGGCAGAGCGGCCTGGCGCGGTTCATCAAGCTGCCGCCGGTCGAGTCGAAGAAGATTCCCGACATCGTCAAGTACGAGGCGCGGCAGCAGATTCCGTTCTCGCTGGACGACGTGGTGTGGGACTACCAGCAGCTCACCGGCGGGAGCGAGGAGGATGGATTCGCGCTAGAGCCGGAGGTGGGCCTGTTCGCGATGAAGCGCGATCAGGTGGCGCGGGCGCTGGCGCCGCTGGAGGCCGCCGGAATCGAGGTCGATCTCATCCAGCTCACGCCGCTGGCGGTTTACAACTACGTGGTGTTCGACCGGCTGGAAGATTTGCGATCCAGGCCGTATGACCCGACGAAGCCGCCACCTTCGACCGTGGTGATCTCACTGGGCACGGACACCACGGATTTGGTGGTGACCAACGGGTACCGCGTGTGGCAGCGGAATATCCCGATCGGCGGCAACCACTTCACGCGCGCCCTGTCGAAGGAGCTGAAGCTCACGTTCGTGAAGGCGGAGCATCTGAAGCGGAACGCCACGCAGGCGGACGACCCGAAGGCGGTGTTCCAGGCGATGCGGCCGGTGTTCAGCGATTTGCTGGCCGAGATCCAGCGTTCGCTGGGCTACTTCCAGAGCCTGGATAAGGCGGCTCACATCGGCGAGGTGATCGCGCTGGGCAACGCGATGAAGCTGCCGGGCTTGCAGCGGTATCTGGCGCAGAATCTTGAGATGAATGTGAAGCCGATTGAGGAATTCAATCGGCTGAGCGCGGGGAGCGCCGGCGGCAACACGCAGTTCAAAGACAACGTTCTGAGCTTCGGCCCGACGTACGGCTTGTGCATTCAGGCGCTTGGCGAGTCGGAGTTGAAGACGAATCTGCTGCCGGAGGAGATCGTTCGGCGGCGGATGGTGCGGGCGAAAAAGCCGTGGGCGGTGGCTGGCGTGGCGGCGCTGCTGGTGGGTCTGTCGTTCAACTATTTCACGCACGTGTCGGCGTGGCGCTCGGCGGATAAGGAGCGGCCGGATTTTGCCCAGGCCATCACGCAGGCGAGCAGCACGAAGTCGAACGCTGATAGTTTGGACAAAACCCGGAGCGATATTCTGGAAGCTGCCAAGAAGATCACCGACATCCAGGACCATCTGACGAGCAACGTCGAAGGGCGGCTGCAGTGGCTGGAGCTGACCAAGGCGCTGGATGCGGCCCTGCCGAAGTACAAAGGCAAGCGCGAAGAGACCGCCGAGAACGTGATGAGCCGCACGGAGCTGCACATCACGTCGCTGGATGAGCGGTACTGTGCGGACCTGGCGGCGGAGTACTGGACGGCGGCCGAGCCGATGTACATGGCGAGCTGGAATAAGGGCGGGGCGGCGGCGGTGGACCCGACGACGGGACAGCCCGTGGCTGGCGCCGCGCCAGCTGATGCAGCGGCGGCCGCGGCTACAGCGGCGGCTCCAATGGGCGGCACGGGTGATGCGGCTGCCGCAGGCGGCGGTGCGCCTGCGGGGTATGTGATCCAACTCACGGGGTATCACTACCACAACGCCGACCAGCAGAATCAGAGTGAGAAGTTCATCCGCGACTCGTTCTTGAAGGTGCTCGACGAGGGGAGCGTCAAGCTTCCCGACGGGTACGATCCGAAGACCAAGCAGCTCACCGGGGAGTTGCTGGACGTGCCGTTCAAGGACCTCGGCATCACAAGGGCGTGGGTTCGGGCGAGCAAGCCCATTGTCGATGAGTGGATTGATCCGGATGCGCTGTTGGCGGCTGAATCGGGCACCAATGTGCGAACGCTGACGCCGCAGGAAATGCAAGCGCCGATCGCGAGCCCCGAAAACGGCGGCGTGCCCGAGCAGCCGAAGAGTCGGGCGTTCAAGGTGCGGCGGTGCGACTTCGTGGTGCAGTTCTGCTGGCAGCCGACGACGCGTACCAAACGGCGGCAGATGGTCGAGGAGCGGAAGGCGGCGGACGCGGCGAAGGCGGCTGAAGCGGCGGCGTCCGGCGCGGCGGCGCCCGTGGAGGCGGCCGGCGGAGTGCAGCCTGCGGCTCCGGCCGACGCTGGGGCGGCGACGCCGCCAAACGGCGCGGCTCCGGTGGCCACTCCGCCTGCGGCAGGCGCAACGGCGCCGCCGGGACAAGCGCCGCCGGCGACCGAGCCCGTGGTTCCGGCGCCGGGCGCGGCGGCTGCGGGCACGCCTGAGGCGGGTGGCGCAACGGCTCCGGTTCCGGCCGCAGCGCCTGCGGCTACAGCGCCTCCGGCAGCGACGCCTCCGGTGAGTGCGCCAGCGCCTGGGACAGGAGCAGCAAAACCGGCTCCCGCGGCGGCGACGCCTGCGGGCGGTGCGGGGGCAACTCCGGCAGCGGCTGCTGGTGGCACAGCGGCCCCGGCGGGACAGTGAGAATTTGAAGTTTCAAACGCGAGCGAGCGGACAGATCGAGAGCGGAGTAGACGGTTATGGATAAGGTGCGAGTGTTCCTGAACATCATGTGGCAGCAGCGGTTCTGGGTGCTGAGCGTCGTCGGCACGCTGGCCTGCCTGATCTGCTGGATGATGGCGGCAAGCAAGCTGCAGGCCGAGTTCAAGGCGGACAAGACGGCCATTGAAGGCAAGTTCAGCGACATGACCGCCATCATCAGGAAGCCGGTGCATGGCAACGAGGCGGTCAACGCGCGGGAGAGCAAAGAAGCGTCGATCATCGCCAAGAGCGTGAAGGACCTGTGGCAGAAGCTGTACGACCACCAGCGGAAGGAAGTGCTGCATTGGCCCACGAAGGTGCTGGGCGAGGACTTCGGGCGCGACATCGAGAAGCTGAGTTTCGGGCAGGACATCAGCAGCACGGATTATCGCATTCGGTACTTGAACTACATCAAGAACCGATTCGATTCGCTCGTGGAGATGGTCAACGCACAGAAGATGCCGGAGATCGATAGCGCGATTGGGGCTCCGGAAAGCGCACGGATGACAATGCCGGTGGTTGATCCGAACGATCCGTTGGCGCAGCCGAACTATTGGGTGCTGTGGCTGGATCAGGGAGCGCTGCAGGGGAAGCTGACGTTTCAGTCCACGCCGACGTCGAAGCAGATTTGGGTGACGCAGGAGGACCTGTGGGTTTACGAGACGCTGCTCAAGGCGATCAACAACGTGAACAAGGAACGCGGCACGACGCGGCCAGACAACGCGGCGATTCGGATCATCCAGTATTTGCAGGTCGGTCGGGAAGCGGCTGACGCGAGTCTGGCGCAAGGCAATATATTGATGCCCGCTGCTGCTGCCGCCGCGGGCGGCGAAGTTGGGCCTGGGATGGGCGCCGAACCGGGCATGCGCGGCGAGATGGGACCGGGGATGCCTGGAGGTCTTGAAGGCCAAGGAAGTCAGTCGATTGACGCGGCGCTGCTCCAGCGGCGGTATGTTGACGCCGAGGGTAAGCCGATTGAGGACGGTTCGACGGTCACGGGACAAGGCCAGGAGTATCGCCGGCTGCCGGTACGGATGCTGCTCATGATGGATCAGAAGTGGCTGCCGCGGATGCTGGTCGAGTGTGCCAACGCGCCGTTGCCGATCGAGGTGAAGCGGCTGCGGATCAACCCGGAGAAATCGGCGGCTGGCTTTAGCATGGAAACGACGGGCGGACCCGGCATGGGGCCGGGAATGGGCATGGCGCGTGGGCCCGAGGCCATGATGATGTCGCGCGGGCCGGCGCCAATGATGGCCGGCGGCGGCGAGTTTTCGTCGATGCAACTGCCGCCGGACATTGCGACGTCCGGGCTGGCCACGGTGGAGATTCAAGGGCTGGTGTACATTTTCAACCCGCCGGACCCGGCGATGTTGTCGGTGCCGGGGGGGGGTGAAGCGGGCGGCACGCAGAATCTGGCTTCGAATAATCCTTAAGTTGAGAATCAGGATCGGTTAGTGGTTTTATTGATGTTCAGCATGCCAATCGAACTCGCGTGGCATGCCCACGTCCGCGTGGGCATGTGACTGCAGGCAAACATGCCCACGTCGGAGGACCTCCGTGGGCATGGCACCCGTTCGTTTAGAATTCTGAACATGAATAGCCGCGGAGCTCGCTCCGCGACCCGCCGCGTTTCGGCGGGGCTAAATGACGAAACGGAGAGAATGGCCATGAAAGCGAAGCTCAAGAGCGCCAATGGATTCGTGCGGTTTCTGTTGAACCATGGCGAGAAGGTTGGCATTGCCGCGGTGCTCGTCGTGGCGGGCCTGTTGATCTTCAAGTCGCTCGGCCGTGAAAAGCTTGGGCCGGACAAGCAGCCGGATAAGCTGAAATCGCTCGCCACGAATGCTGACTCCAAGGTGCGTGAAGCGACTTGGGAAAATATTCCAGAAACCGAGCGAACTGACGCCGCGCTCTTCCAGCAGCGTCCCGGCGACCGGGTGATCACGCCGGTAAAGGTCGACTCTTTCCCAACCATCGCGGACATCGATCCGCCGGCGATTCCGCCGGTGAAGCAGCGCACCGATCCGCAGTTGCTGACGGCGATGAATCTGGAGGTCAGTACCGGTTCGGGCCTGTGGATGGACTCCGATCCGAAAGTGATTCAGGACAAAATCAAAGAAGCCCAGATGAAGGCCGAGGACGAGCGGCTGAAGGAGCAGAAGGAACAAGAGAAACTGCGGCAGGAGGAAGAGAAAGCCGGCCCAGGCGGCCGTGGCCGTCGGGGTATGGGGCCCGAAGGCGGCTTCCGCGGCGAGGGGCGCATGGGCATGGGCGGCGCCTACGGCGGGATGGGCGGCATGGGCCTGGAGAAGTCCAAGGACGGGGCGATCGTCGTGCAGCCCCACACCGGAGCGCAGATGCAGGGGTTCGAGGATATTCGCAACGTCTCGTGGGTCACCGTGCTGGCCAAGGTGCCGATCAAGCAGCAGGTGACGATGTATGAAGACGCACTGGCCAATTCGCGGGGCTTCAACCCGACGGCGGATTTCCCGAAGTATCTGGGGTACGTCGTGGAACGCGCTGAGGTGACTGAAAACGGCGAAGCGAAGTGGGAGTCGCCGACGAAGGTATCAAGCCAAACGCTGATCACGGAGATGGGACGCTGGCCGATTCAGACGCCGGAGCTGGTGAAGCCGAAATACGTTCACCCGCTGCTGACGCATCCGCTGCCGCCGATGATCGTGCGGCAGTGGGGCGACGGGATCACACACACGGAGATGCCGCTGCCGACGCCGGA
>JAICUM010000316.1 GCA_025935855.1 Pirellulales bacterium
CTGACACGCGAGATGTCCGCTCGTGGGGCGACGATCGAGCAACTGAACGTCGTGCGGCGCGAGCTAAGTCAGGTCAAAGGCGGCGGGCTGGCGCGAGCGTGCCGGGCGGGACGAATAGTTTCGCTGATCATTTCCGACGTGCCGGGCGACGACTTGAGTCTCGTCGCCTCGGGCCCGACGGTATGCCGGCAGCCAACTCCCGAGGCGGCCATCCAAGTTCTCGAAGAGCTGTCGCTAAACGCGACGATGTTCGGCGCTCAGGCGATCAAGGCGTTGCTGGGCAGGGCGGGCGCCCGGGAACAGGCGGAGGACGCTTGCCGGGTGACTAACGTGCTGCTCGCCAACAATGCGACGGCCGTCGACGCCGCGGGCATTGAGGCGGAGCGATTGGGCTACAGCCACGCAATGATCTCGGCCACGAAGCCGGAAGGGCCGGCCGAGGAAGTCGCCCGTGGTTTAGTGGAAATGGCCAAACGCATGCGAAGCGAGGACGGCCCCGATTGTTTGATCTCCGGCGGGGAGCCGACGGTACGATTAGCGCCGGCTGACGTGCGGGGCCGCGGCGGTCGCAATCAGCAACTATGCCTGGCGGCGCTCGCCGAACTCGACGATTGGCGCGGGCTCACGCTGCTCTCGGGCGGAACCGACGGCGAAGATGGGCCGACGGACGCGGCCGGGGCGTGCATGGATGAGCTCTTCGCCGCCGAGGCAGATCGACTTAGGCTGAAGCCGGCTGACTACCTGGCCCGCAACGACGCTTACTCATTCTTTGAGGAGACCGGCGGCCTGCTGAAGACGGGACCGACGCACACAAACGTTTGCGACCTACGCGTTATCACGGTGTCGCGATAACGGGCCACCAGTCCCAATAGCCGGACCGCGGGCGCCATGTCCGCATGGCCGACGGTCCGGGAAACTCGCCACGCCAATCAACACAGAGACGCAGAGAACTCGGACTAATCCCACCACCACTTGTTGGCGGGGAGCGACTTCACATCCAGCTCATTACGCGCCGCGGCCACTTTGCCGTCGTCCTTGATCACGTGCGACGCATCGAGCGCCTGGCCGGCCCGGATTTCGACGCCGCCGCCGACCGGCGTCATCAGCGTGCCTTGCTTCCACATGCTGTTCACCGCGGCCGCCACGTGCTTGGGAGCGTTGTACTTCTCCACTTTGAAGCCGCTCTCGCTGCCCAAGGCGCCTAGGTCGATTCCAGCCTGGCCGTACAAATCGTGCTGCTGCAAGAACGCCGCCGCCACGAGCATGTCGATGCAGTTGCGTAGCTGGGCGTACACCGGAGCACGCAGCGCCAGTTCGTTGTACTTCTGCGTGAACAGGCGAGTGAACTTCTGGCTTGCTCCGCTTTGATGGGAGCGGCCCTGCCGAGCGCCGCTCTGGGAGACAACCTCGTCCTCGCCGACCAGCTTCACGCCGTTGCCGACGAACTCGGCGGCAAAGCCGTCTTCCGCGACCTTGATTCGCTGATAGTCGGGCACGAAGTACCACCGCTGTAGGGCGTTCCGAGCGACCGTCGCCGGATTGACCAGATCGACGTAGCTGGCGATGTTCACCGGCGGCTCTTCCAGGCCGATGCCGATGAGCTTCATGCGATAATCGGCTTCGACCATGACTTTGGCAAAGTGAGTGCTCGCCGGCACACCGCCGACGGTGATGACCTGCAAGCCGAGCGTTTGGCGCAGGCCGTCGACAATGTACTGCTCAGCCGCGTCCTGGGCGCCGGGCTGGATCGAACGGCCGATCTCACTGAGGAACTGCTGCATGCGGGAGAGGCCTTCTTGCGTCGGGTCGATCGAGCAGAACACGAGTGGGCTGCTCTTCTGGCCCGGGGCGAAGGTTCGCAGGGCGACGACCAGATCTTCCAGTCGCAGCACCGGCTGCGTGGAGTTCCAACCGACCATGCGGCCGTCGGGGGTCTCGACCCAACCCTCGGCGGGCCCGGCGAGCACGATGTCCTGCGTCTCCGGATAGTAGAAGACGTACTGCAGGCGCGTGAGGCCGGCGAGGTTTTGCATTGCATCGTCAGGGGCCTGGCCCTTGGCCGCCAATTCGTCAGCTTGCTTGATCAAACGCGTGAGCGAGACCTTGCGAAGCTTGCTGGGCTTGAACGCATTGTCGCCCTGCTTGGTGTGAGCATGCTCAACGCGCGTGCGCATCAACTGGCCGGTGGCGTCGCGCGTTTCGAGGCGCTTCAGCACGCCGTCGGCATCGACGGCGACGCCGGAGAATGGGCTACTGCCGACCGTGCCGCCATTACCGCCGCCGATGGTGCCGCCACCGCCGCCGCCGCCACTACCGAAGCACGCTTTCACTTCGTGCGTCGGCAACGGCCCCCGGCTGAAGGCGATGAGCAGCGCCACGGCGCACAGGGCAACCGCGGACCAAGGCCGGAAGATGATTGAAAAACGCGGCGAACGGGACATGGAGAACCTCTGCTGCAGTCGCGACGACTCTGTTCGGATGAAATACGAGGCGCCATGCCCCTGATTTGGCGGCTGCCAGGACGCGGGGAAATTGGCGCAAGTTGGGCAAGGGACGGTATTTTGATCTTAATTGGCTGCCGCCGTTCAAGCAACAAATTGCCGCCGCCGCCAGTAATACCGTTTGTCCAGCGGCATCAATTCGTGCAGATAGCCCGGCCATTCTGGCCGGATGCTCGTCCGGCCAGAATGTCCGGGCTATTTAAGCTGGTAACGGCCCCACTGCCGGGCGTAATTCTGGCGGTCGAAGCCGGGGCAGCCATCGAGCGCGACCTTTCTAACGACTCGACGGTTCGATTCGCACAATCATTGCGACCCGACCGCTGGAAGTCGCCGCGTGGCCAAAAAGCAACCACGTTTGTTGAATTCCGGCCGCACCCGCTTATCCAGGCGCTACATTTTATCAACGTTGAGTCGTGCAATTCCGGAACACCGGATCAGCCTGCGCTCGGAATGTTCCCTCGCCTGCATTTAGCCCTGAGATGGATCGCCGCCGGCGCCGCGCTGGCCGCCCTGGCTGGCTGCTGCGCTGGATTGCGCTGCCCGGGCTGCCCGCGGATCGATCCGACGGGCGAGCGGCTGTTTATTTGGCCGAAGGATCAGATCCGCACGCCGGTAGCGGCCGTGCCTGCCGTGGCGGGAAATCCAACGGCGGCCCCAGTGGTCACCGATCCTGTGTTTCCGCAGCCGCCAGTTGCCGCAGCGCCGGCGGTGGCTCCAGCTCCGGGCGTGGTCGCTGCCCCAATGGTGACGCCAGCTTCGGCGCTCGTTGGGCAAGTTCCTCAGGAAAAGATCACCATGACGCCGGAGCGGATCCTCGCGCCGGTGAACAGTGAAGTCGTGCTGAAGGCCGCGATCTGCGGCACGGAAGGCTACACGCTGGCCGACGAAAAGGTCGAGTGGATGCTCGGCCGCAACGGCGTCGGGCAGTTCGTGGACGTCGGCGGCAAGGGGCTGTTCCACCCGCCGCTGATTCCCTTCGCCAAAGGCACAAAGATCGACAATTACCTCGCCCACGGCTACACCGCGACCAGCCCGCTGTGCATCTCGCGCGGTACGGCCGATCCCTCAGACGACGTGAATATCAACCGCGGCGACGCGTGGGTGAGCGTCACTTCGCCGAACGAAGGCGTAAGCCATGTCACGGCGTTCGCTCCGAGCGTGGCCTCGTGGGATCTGCGTCGCTCGTCGTCGGTGATTTATTGGGTGGACGTGCAGTGGACATTCCCGCCGGCTTCGCTTTCGAGCAGCGGCCGGGCAGAGACGCTAACCACGCTCGTCACCCGACAGACTGACGGCACGCCGCTGGAAGGCTGGACGGTGCGCTACACGGTGGCCGATGGCGGCCAGCCAAGCGACGTGCGCACGGGCCCCGATGGACGGGCGAGTATCCAAGTGACTCCGACGGCGTCCGGGGCGCCAAGCTCGCGCATCGACGTGCAACTCATCCGCCCGGCGAACTTCGCGGGCGTCGACGCTCCGCAGCTGAACATTGCGAGCGGCTCGACGACGATCAACTGGTCTGGCGGAACGCCCTATTTGCCGCCGACCACCGGCCAGCCCGAGGCCACGTCCCCGCTCACGCCGGCGCCATCGCAGCAGCTGCCGCAAACGCCGATCACGCCGCAACTCCCAGGGCAGCAAACGCCGCAGCCGCAGCTCCCAGCGGCTTCGCCGGCTCGGCTCGAAGTGGAGATTCAAGGACCAACGCACGCGCAAGTGGGAGGGGCAGGTCAATATGTAGTGACGGTTCGCAACACGGGCGACGCGCCTGCAACCAATGTAAAGCTCAGCGACCGCCTCGATCTGGGTTTGTTGTTCACGCCCGAGCCGGGGAAGGGAACGATCGGTTACACGGTCGGCACGATTGGCCCGCGCGAAACCAAGACGCTGCTGCCGATCCCGATCCAGTTCACGAAGCCCGGCTCGCTCTGCCAGAATGTGACGGTCGAATATGCCGAAGGTCCGCCGGTGCTGCGTCCGCTCTGCACGACGGTTGCCGAAGCAGCGCCTCAGCGGGAGGCTCGGCTGGAACTGCGGATGGATGGCGACAAATCGAGCGTCGTCGGCGCCGTCACGACGTTTCACATTTTCGTCCACAACACCGGTCAAACACCGCTCACGAACATCCAAATTGAAGAAGAGTATCCGCCGGCCGTGTTCACGCCGGAACTTGACCCGGGCCTGGAGACGGTCAGCGGGAAGATCATTCGCCGCATCGATCGACTGGACGTCGGGCAGCAGCGTACGTTCGATACGCGCTGCCGCTGCCGGCAGGCGATTCTGAGCGTCACAACGCTGGTTCGGGCCACGGCCGACACCGATCCGCCTGGCCAGCGAATTCCAGTGGCCGACGAACACACGATGGAAATCGTCGGCGCCCAAGGGCAGGCGCCGCCGGCCACGGGGCAAACGCCGCCCGGCGCGTCCACGAGCCCGCTAAGCGTCGTCATGACGCTCGTCAGCCCCTCGGTGATCGTCAACTCACGGTCCAACGCGATGGTGACGGTGACCAACAAATCAAATGCCGACCAACATCAGGTCGTCCTGCAACTGCTCTATCCGGCCAACGTCAGGCTCGACGCAGCCAGTGCCGAAGGGCCGTCCGGCATCCAGGCCAGCGCGACTGCCGATCGACTCATTTTTTCAGCCGTCCCGGTGCTGCATCCCAACGAGACGCTCACTTACCGGATTCCGATCAACGCGGTTCAAGTCGGCCGCATCGATCTCTGGGCCCAGGCGGTAAGCAGTGAAGTGCCGCAAAGCGTCTCGCAAAAGCAGCAGCTGTAAATAACCACGGGCCGCAATTACTAGCAGCCACCGGGGTCGGGAGTCTTTTGCGACTGGGAACTTTTATTTGGAAGCAATATCTCCAGTCGCAAAAGGCTCCCGACCCCTTCCGCGCCAAGACCGGGGGCTAGCGCCCCGCGGCTGATGGAATTAGCCGGCACGCGCTAGCGTCCGGTTTAGCTCAGTCGGTTTTAAGATCGCCTACTCGCCATCACGGATTGGCGCAGCGAGGGCCACGCTCCGCTAAGATGGGGCGATGCCGCGATTTGTACTTCTTCGCCACGAGCGTCCGCCGGAGTCCGGCAAGCCCAGCCACTGGGACCTGATGCTGGAGCAAGGCGGCGCTCTGCTGACGTGGAGTTTGGCGGAGCTGCCCGGCGCGTGGAAGGGCGAGCCCGCGGACGCCGAGGCAACTAAGCATGGGGTTCACGCGACCCGGCTGGCCGATCACCGCTTGGCCTATCTGGATTACGAAGGCGCCGTTTCCAACGACCGCGGTCACGTGAAGCGAGTC
>JAICUM010000505.1 GCA_025935855.1 Pirellulales bacterium
AAATTGCAGTTGGATCAACTGCTCGTCTTGGAAGTCAATCGCGACAGCGGCGCGATGAAGATCCTCAATCCGAGCGCTTCGACAAGCATTCCGATCGACGGTTATTCGATCACCAGCGCGAACGATTCGTTCAACAGCGCCAACGGCACGTGGAACAGCCTTGCCGATCAGGCCGTGTCCGGCTGGATCGAAGCCAATCCCAAGCCATCCGCGCTAAATGAGTTCGATACCAACGCGCAGACGGTTGTTGCCGGCGGCGGCCAGCTGAACCTTGGCACGCCGTGGCATCCGCAGTTCACGGCGCTGGGACAGAATCTGGAAAACGTCAGCTTTACCTATACCAATCAATCAGGAGAAGAACTGAATGGCGCGGTCGTTTACACGGGGGTAAATACGAACGACATGACCTTGTTCGTGGATCCGGCGACCGGGCAAGCCCAATTGCGAAACGCATCGGGGTTCAGCGCGAGCATTGAGGGCTATGACATTCTTTCGGCGAGCGGAGCGCTGACGCCTGCCGGGTGGGTCAGCTTGCACGATCAGCCTGGCGAGACAAATTGGCTGGAGGCCAATCCGCAGGCGACCGGCATTTCGGAGCTAAAGACTCAGGGCGCTGAGGCCTTCTTTGGGGGGAAGGCCTTCAACGTGGGTCAGATCTTCACGCCCGGCGGTGCGCAGGATCTTGTGTTTCAGTATTACGCGGCGGGCGCCACCACGCCGACAGCGGGACGAGTTGTGTACGAAGCGTTGCCTCCGATTACCGCGGGGCCGGCAGGCGATTTGGACGGCGACGGAGACGTGGACGGGAATGATTTCCTGGTGTTCCAGCGCGGCTTCCCGACGACGTACAACGCGACGGACCTGGCGAACATCCGGGCGAACTTCGGAGCACACGCCGCGACGGCAGCGGCTGGAGCCGTTCCCGAGCCGGCAAGCTGTGGCTTGCTCGTCTTGGCGGCGGCGGTCGTGTTCGGCGCGCGGGCGAAATCGATGAACAAGTAGCGTTTTGTTTTCGATCGACGGTTCTCTTTTCTTTGAGTCAACAACACAGGTGGCGCTAATGAACCGAATCACTTTTCTGGCCGCGCTCGCGACCATGAGTCTTTTGACGCGAGGGAACGTCACGCAAGCGGCCTTTATGGCCGATTTTGACACGACGGGATCGGCCGCCGATTTCGCGACCTTTAACGGCGAGAGTAATACCAACCCAAACAACGTGACGGTGATGACTGACGGCGGCGGCAACAATTACCTGGTCACTTCATCGACCGCACAAACTGCGACCGGCACGCAGATGCGCTTTCACGTCGCTCCCTCGCTGTTCGAGGGCGCCGAAGTGGCCATACCGACGGGAATCACGGGATCGCCGCGCACCGAGGCTCGGCTTGCGGTGCGGATCCCGCAGATCACCGGCGGCGATGATTTGCCGGCGGAGTATCCCTTCACGCAATTTGGCTTTACCGAATTCAATCCGAGCAACAACACGGCCGACTACGCCTCGAAGGTGATCGTGCAAATCGTCAACACATTGAACCAGATAACGCTCTCCCACACGCCGAACAACGCCGGCGGCGGGGCCAATCTGCTGGGCACGTACAACATTCCAGGAGGAGCCTGGGCGCCCGGTGATCAGATCGAGTTGCAGGTGACGGAGAATCAAGCGCGGCTTCTCTACAACGGCGCCGTCATGATGAGCACTGACGCGACGCCGGTGGACTACAAGAACCTGCCGGCGAACTTTTTCGCAACCAATTTCGCCGCGGGCAATCAGCTCATCCCGTTTTTTGGCGTGATCCGCGGCAGCGTGCTGGAGGCCGGCGACACGTTGACCGCGGGTTTTGACGACATCAACGCTCGGAACGTCGTTGTTCCCGAGCCGAACTGTTTGGCGCTGGCGCTACTTTTGGCCATAGGAAGTTGTGGCGGCTGGCAGCGGAAGCAAGTTTGCCGTTTCGCGCGATCACCCGTATGAACGGAAGCGAAAGGGCCAGGGGCCAAACGCAATTAGGACGCAAGTATGAAACGGTGCAAAGGGGCGTTTACGCTGGTTGAACTTTTGGTCGTGATCGCCATCATCGGCGTGTTGGTAGCTTTGTTGTTACCTGCGGTTCAAGCGGCGCGCGAGGCGGCTCGTCGGTCGCAGTGTAAGAACAACTTGAAGCAGCTTGCCCTGGCTTCGCTGAACCATCACGACGCGCAAAAGTTTCTGCCGTCGGGCGGCTGGGGCTGGGAATACGTGGGGGATAAGGACCGCGGCTTCGGGCACAATCAGCCCGGCGGCTGGGTGTACAGCCTGTTACCCTACATCGAACTTTCCAACGGATATGCCCTGCCCGCAGATGGAGATCCAATCACCGTATCGCGCGGCCAGAAGACCGGCGCCTCGCAACTCGTGCAACAGCCTATTTCGACGATCAATTGTCCCTCGCGCCGCCCGGCAGTTGTTTATCCCTGCCCCTTGGGCGCCCAGGCTCCAAAGAACTCGATCTATACGGAGAACGGCGGGAAGCTCGATTACGCGATTTCTTGCGGTGATCAGAAACACAATAGCTGTAGATCGGGGCCGCCGAGCGTCGCCGACTACCCGACGTATACCGATTGGTGCATCCTGGACCGCATTGGCTCGACTATCAACAAGACGTCGCCCAACTACGCGAACATTGTGAGTCCACTGACGGGGGCCATTGAATATAACGGCGTCAGCTTTGAGCGTAGCGAGGTGTCGCTGAAACAAGTCAGCGACGGCACGTCAAACACCTACCTTATCGGCGAGAAATATCTGAATTCCGCTCAGTATGAGACGGGGACGGATGAAGCCGATAACGAAACCTGGTGTTCCGGCTTCAATAACGACAACTTCCGCACGGCCTATGATGTGCCGCAGCAGGACCGTTCGGATTTTTCATCGGCGTTTATATTTGGCAGCGCCCACGCATCCGGATGCTTAATGGCAAAATGCGATGGGAGCGTGGATCTTGTGTCCTACGACGTCGATATAAACGTTCATCGAGCCGGCGCTAATCGTGCGGATGGCA
Source organism: Pirellulales bacterium (assembly GCA_025935855.1). Lineage (GTDB taxonomy): Bacteria > Planctomycetota > Planctomycetia > Pirellulales > Lacipirellulaceae > Lacipirellula. The sequence continues at coordinate 3,036 of JAICUM010000505.1, forward strand.
CAGTCGCGGGACATTAGGCGCAAAGCAACCGCGCTCGTCGATCGCGTGACGGGCAAGCAGACTAAAAGGTATTGTGACGTACTGGGCTCAGTGATGATCGAGCGGATTGAGAGCGACCCGCCGCCCAGCGGCTACGGCTGCTCGAACTCGCTCCGATAAACGGGTTCGCCGTGCAGACGCATGCGGCGTTCGAAGTGTGTGCGGAAGTCCAGGTCGTGTTCCGCGGCCTTCTCAGGCACTTCCAGGGGACCGGCGAGCGGCGTCGTTTGAGCGATTAACGCCAGCGTCGCTTCGAAGTATTCCTTGACGTCGGTCCAGAAGTGTAGGCGGCCGCCCGGCTGCAGTGTGCGCACCACATCCGCCAGAAACGCATCGGTCATCACCCGTCGCTTGTGATGGCGGGCCTTCCACCAGGGGTCCGGAAAATACACGTGGACCGCGGCGAGCGATGCATTGGGCAGCCGTTCGCAGAAGAGCCGAAGCGCGTCGCCTTGAACGGCTTTGGCGTTCGTGATGTTCCGCTTCGCGAGCCGCGCCGCGATGAAGCGGGAGTATTTGAAGGCGACTTCAACACCGAGGAAGTTATGCTCCGGGGTTTCGAGCGCCGCGTTTTGGAGGA
>JAICUM010000770.1 GCA_025935855.1 Pirellulales bacterium
AAACCCAGGAAGTCGCGGAAGAGACACCCGAGCAGGAGCAGGCTCGCGTGTTCGCCAAGCTCAAGGGCATGACCTCGCCCAAGGAAGAAGAACCGGAAGAAGAAAAAGAACCGGAAGCGGAACCGGAAGAAAAAGCAGAAGAAGAAAACAAAGATCAGGACAAGAGTGCGTAAAACGGGCTCTTCACGTCCCGTGTTTTCGTTTCCTCGAACTCACGCCTTGGCATTCACCTCTTGACGCGCCATGGCGAGAGCGCGGTCCGAAGGCTCAAACGGGCCAATAGCTGCGCTCGGCTTATTGCCGGCAACCGGACTTTCGGTGGCACGTTCACGCCGCCCTATAGATCTGCGCCACCGCGCCCCCCGGAAATGCCTTCGAACTCATCAGCTTGAGAGGCATCGGCGCGGTGAGTTCGGAGAACAACGACAGGCCTTTGCCCAGCGCCACAGGAGCCACTATCAGGGCGATTTGGTCGACAAGTCCCTGGGCGACGAGACTGCGGGCGAAGCTGACTCCGCCGTGGGCGATGATCGGCTTGCCCTCCTGAGCTTTCAACTTCGCGATTTCCTCCGCCAGGTTACCGCTCGCCACATAGGCCTCCGCCCAACTCCCTGCGCCCGGCTGCGGCTCCGCAGACTGTGTGGTCCCTGCCTTGGTGCGGGCCTCACTGAGCGCGGCCGTCGTGTTCACATTCGTCAGGATCGCCGGCTCCTGTCTTGAGAAAACGGCCTTGGGAATCTGGTTCATCGGCGCCGCGAACTGGTCGGTGGAGGTCGGCCACCAAGCGGCCATGTCATGGAAGCTGCGGCTGCCCATAATGTGCAGGCTGGCGTTCCATATGAACTCTACGCGCCAGGCCTTCGCCTCTTGGTCGGCGCCAAACATCCATGTGTTTCGGCCGTCCAGGTCACTCACGAAGCCGTCGACCGACATGGCCATGCTCAAGATCAAGTCTCTCATCGCTTTCTCCTCGTCGCGGTCCTGGCGCGAGGACGGATCAGAGCGACAAGTTCCGACAGCTCGCGATCATTTTTTAGCCGCGTGCCCTTCGGTCGTCGCCACTGCCCCCCATCTTCCGGCAGCCTACCAGAGGCTCAGCCCCTTTCGGCCCGGGCCACTTACCCCGCGCGTCGGGCCATCGCCCTTCACCGGGTCACCGGCATCGACGCCCCGGCACCCTGCGAATCGAGGATTGCTGCATGAACCTGCATTCGCTAGCGTCGTCTTGGCTTTCAATCCGACGCGGCCCTGGGACGGTCGCGCCACCGGTGTTCTTGGATCAGATAGCGGGGCGGTACACGTGACGAATCCCTTCGAACAAGACCTTGCAAAAAATCCCGCGAACTATCAGCCGCTGACGCCGTTGTCGTTCCTCGCCCGGTCGGCGATCGCCGCCCCCAATCACACGGCAATCATCCACGGCAATGCGCGCATCTCCTACGCCGAGTTTTACGCACGCAGCCGCCGCCTCGCGAGTGCGCTTTCGGCGCGCGGCATCGGTCCGGGCGATACGGTCTCCGTCATGCTGCCGAATACGCCGGCGATGATGGAAGCGCACTTCGGCGTCGCGATGACCGGCGCTGTGCTTCACACCATCAACACCCGCCTCGATGCCGGAGTCATCAGCTTTCAACTCGATCATGCGGGCACGAAACTGCTGATCACCGACCGTGAATTTTCGTCGACGATGAAGGCGGCGCTCGAACTTGCATCGGTGAAGCCAATCATCATCGATTACGACGATCCGGAATTTCCGCAGACCGGCGAACCGCTGTCGGCGGACGACTACGAAGCGTTCGTCATGGCGGGCGATCCCGACTT